>JANNSM010000251.1:0-7980 GCA_031402635.1 Bacteroidota bacterium
TCGGTTTTTCGGGACTTCCCCGATGCCACGCTTTCATTTGACCGGCTAAAGATGGGCGAAAGCATTGATGGTTCGGAGCGTGATTTAATGCGCATCGGAAGGTTGTCTCTCCGTTTTTCCATGAGGGATTTACTCAGGAAACGGTACACAATACGACGGATTGACCTTGAAGACGGAGAGCTATCCCTTCGCCGACTGGCTGATGGCCGGGTCAATTACCACTTCTGGAAAACACCCCAAGAACCCGCTTCCCAAAAGCTGGACCTGGATCTGGCTCATCTGGTTTTGAAAAATGTGCGCATTTTTTATTCAGATGATCAACTCCGCCAGCAGGCTGATCTGCACATCATAAAAGGCATTGCTTCGGGCAAACTGCTCGGTGAAGAATTTGACCTGACCCTGAATATTGAAGGTCAGGCCAACAACCTGCAGGAGGCAGACGGAAAGTTCGTGTTCGCGGATCCGTTTACGGTTAGCGGGAATCTTTCGGGAAACACCGTGTCAGGCCAGCTCGGCCTTGAAAAAGTGGTGATTGAAACAGGGAATATCCGCTTTCTGGTCAACGGAAACATCAATACAAAAAAAGGTCCGACCCTTGATGTGGAATTGACCGGCGAAGGTCTGGAATTGGCTTCGCTGCTGGACCTGGCCACTTCATCCGGCTGGAAGATACCGGCATTGGGAGGAGCAAAATCGGGGGGGAAAGGCTGGTCCGGCAAAGGAGAGCTCACTTTGAAAGGCAAGGTGAACGGCGCTTGGGGAAAGGGTAAAATACCAGTGGTAAGCCTTGAATTTGGTTTGAAAAACGGAAGCCTCAAACATTCAGGGCTGGGTGTTGACCTTGATCAACTCCACTTCTCCGGCAAATTCCGAAACAGCGATGGATCCCGATTAGTCTTGAATGATGTATTTGTGCGCCAGGGCGGTGTATCCCTCAACATGGACTTATCCGCCACAGAATTCAAAAATCCGTTCATACAACTGCAAGCCGACGGAGAGGTTTTACTGGCCACCCTAACTCCTTTTTTGCCATCGGAAATTTATGGAGCTGATGGAAGAATAATCCTGAACGACCTGCGAATCAACGGGCGAATCAGCGACCTCCGGGAAGGGTCTGGCATCCCTGCAGACGCCTCCGGCTCCATTTCCTTCGAAAACACCCATTGCCGCTGGCACGACCGCGATTGGAGTATCAACAGCGGAAAAATAAGCCTGGACGGGGACCGGCTTATCCTCGATGAACTGGAATTCTCCGGCGCAGAATCCCGATTAACGCTCGATGGTCATATCCGGAACGGACTTGCTGCGTTTTTACTGGCGAAGGATCAGGCACCACTGCCCTACCTGGAAGGCCGAATAGACGCTTCCGTTTTTGACCTGGAGAATTTGATGCAGGCCATCGCTCCTGTCACAACAGCAGGATCGCAACGAGATCCGGATCGCAAGAAAATGAAGCTTCCAAGGATAAGTGGAAACCTTATTGCCAGCGTGGACGAGTTTCGATACGGGGATGTTCGATTAAATGACCTCCGGTCATCCTGGCGTTTTACCCCCGGTTACTGGCGGTCGGATAACCTTAAGGCCAATGCCATGAGTGGCTCGGCCCTGGTGCAGGTAGCCGTTCGGCAAACCCCGGAAGCAGGAATTCTTCTGGACCTGGAAGGCACCTTCCAGGAAGTTAAGGTGGAAGATTGCTTCAGGCAGTTTCACGATTTTGGTCAGGATGAACTAACCAGCCGGAATCTGAAAGGCCGCGTCAGCGGTACACTACACCATCTGCAGGCGGAGTGGGATCCCTCCGGAAAATTCCTTCCCGCTGAACTGCTTGTTCACAGCGATGTGGAAATTCGGGATGGCGCTTTGATAAATTATGCTCCGGTTGAAGCGCTCTCCAGATTTATCCGTGTGGAAGAACTGCGGAATATTCGGTTTGCAACGCTAAAGAATACGATTCAAATTGTAAATGAAAATATCCATATACCCATTATGGATATTCAATCCAGTGTGCTCAACCTTTCGCTAACCGGAACCCACGATTTCAGCGGATGGCTGGATTATCAGGCCAAAATCAACCTTTTTGAAATTCTCGGAAAGAAATTTTCCAGGACTCAGCCAACAGAGGCTGCTTTTGCAGAGGCCGAGAAGAGCGGCGCTCTTTCGCTTTATGTTTCGATGAAAGGCAGGGCCGATAACCTGCAAATGGAATATAACCGCAAGGAAGCGCGAAAGATGTTCCAACAGGAAGGCAAACGGGAGGGCCTTTTCCGGCTGGAGGAAAAAGAAAAGAAAAAGAAGACGGAATGGAGCCAGGAAGGCGAAGAGCCTGAATTTCTCGACTGGGGAGAAGAAGATGAGCCCTGAACCGAATCTGTCGCAGGATTTGTGGTAATTCGAACCGTGATGCGAACCATGATGAGAAACAAGGACTCAACTCTTTACCGCTATAAAGACCGGTTTAAGTCCGTACTGTTTATTATTGGAGCCGCCATTGTGGGTGCCACCGTCTGGTACACCAGCCGGATTGCCGCCCAGATAAAATCCGAAGAAAAACGCAAAGTTGAACTGTTTGCAAAAGCCCTGGTAACGGCAACCCAGGGGCCGGATGAACAATCGTTCGGTTTTATTCTGGATGTTATTAAATCCAACGAAACCATTCCACAAATTCTGGTTGACCAGGAAGGAAACATTGTTGAATACAATAATTTGGATTCGGCACGTGCCGGGCGAGATGCTAATTACCTCGCGGGCCAACTGGCGAAAATGAAGGAGTATGCAGAACCCATTGTGGTTCCTCTGGACCAAAACCTTCAACAGTACCTTTATTACAACCATAGTGCACTTTATGATCGGGTCCGGTACTTCCCCATCCTTCAGTTGAGTATTATCGGGCTATTTCTCGGAGCGGCATACGCCGTCTTTTCTACGTCCCGGCGTGCCGAACAAAACCGCGTCTGGGTCGGGATGTCCAAAGAAACTGCCCATCAGTTGGGAACACCAATCTCCTCGTTGGTTGCCTGGGTGGAATACCTGAAAGAAACGGATAAGGCGGATTCTCTGCGGGAGATTCTGGATGAAATGGGCAAGGACGTAAACCGGCTGGAGACCATTGCGGAGCGATTTAGTAAAGTGGGTTCAGCGCCTGATCTGCACCGGGTTGACCTTCGCCTGGCTCTGGAGGAATCCGTGGAATATATTCGCAAACGGACCAGTAGCTCAAAAGTAGATCTCCGCACCATCTTTCCCGATGAACCTGCCTATGCTCAAATCAATGAGCCGCTGTTTGCATGGGTAATTGAAAACCTGCTGAAAAATGGACTGGACGCTATGGAAGGCTCCGGGGTGATAGAAATTCGGATTGGCCGAAAAGGCAGTATTACCTGGATTGACCTTCAGGACAGCGGCAAGGGAATTCCAAAAAACCGATGGAACAAAGTCTTTGAACCGGGATACAGCACTAAAAAAAGAGGTTGGGGGCTTGGACTGACCCTGACTCGAAGAATCGTGGAAAACTACCACTCCGGTAAAGTATATGTCAAGGATTCTCAGATGGGGCAGGGATCAACTTTTCGTATAGAATTGCCTAAGGTATAAAGGTCAGGTTAGCTGGCCTGGATGATGCAAACAGCAACAAGATATATCGGCAATAGAAAAGGGTGCTGAAAATCGTGATGGCAACCAGGCAGGGAGTGTCAGGGCAACAGGGTCAGCGTTCCGGAGTTATTGCGGGTGCGGGTCTTTCCACGGTCCTGGAAACTTACATCCAGATGCCAGATGTAGCTTCCCAATTCCTGCATTTTGCCTAGGAATGTTCCGTCCCAGCCCTGGAAGGGATCTTCACTTTGATAAACCAGTGCCCCCCAACGGTTCCAAACCTGGAGTTTGTAGCGATCAATTCCGCACTTGACTATCGGACGGAAAACATCGTTGAGCCCATCCTGATTCGGGGTAAATGCATTGGGTACGGTGATAGAGCAACCGCAAACTAAAAACTCCACCTCTACGCTGGATGTGGCTGTACACCCTTGGTTGTCGGCGGTTACGCTATAAAAACCGCTCTGAAGAACTGCGATTGAGGCGCCCGTATCTCCGGTGTTCCAGGTGTATTGAAAGGATGGATCACCTGCCATAAGGTTAAGCGTATCTCCCTCACAAATACTATTATCAGGCGGGACGAGGTCTAGGACTGGCAGGGCGGTTTCACTAACCTGGATAGAGTCACGTGCACTGCAGTAGCCGTCAGATTCCAACCAGTAAATCCCGGGTTCGCTTATCGTTAATTCTGGGAACGTGGATCCATCACTCCAAATTGATTGATCAATACTAATCGCCGAAGAAAGAGTCAACTCCAGACCTTCGCAATAATTGGTATCCGCACCCAGGTCAGGTTGCCGGGGCACTTCTACCACCAAACTTCCGAACGCTGTATCGCTGCCGAGGCTGTTACCTGCAGCCAATGAATAGGTATAAGTTCCAGGAAGGTTGTAGCATACAGGACCCGGTATAGCACCGGCAATAGTTGGCGATGTTGAGCCGGGGAATGACCAGAGGTAAGAAGTCGGAGAACCGCTGCTGGCATTTATCAGGTTTATACAGCCTCCGGCACAAAGGCTATCGGTATCGGCAAAAAACTGTGCGGTAGGAGGCTCTTCAACCGCGGAAATTCCGAACATGGGCCTCCAGATAAAAGTGGTGCTCGAAACTTCACTTACCAATGCACTGTAGCGCGTGGTGGATGTAGTAAGATCGCCGTATAGCGGTATACCGCAAGAAGCGGTGAACTCGACGAGCACCACCAGATTATCAGAACCATTGTAGATGAATGGGGTAGTGAGGTCAATGCGACTCCAGCCTTCGGAGACAATTCCAAATGGACCCGCAACAAATTCTACGCTAAAACCACTTTCGTCCAGACAGGTAGTGGGACCCCCTAGGTCAAAGTTTCCAAGGTAATTGGTTTCCGGTACCGCCAGGCTCGTGTGGCCTATCTGCACCTTGAATGTGGTGAAGGTGCACACATCCGGTGTGTTCGAGCGAAACCAAATGGAACTGACTTCATAGGGTATCGCAGGAGGCAGTCCTGCAGCAGCCCACTCAGCGGCAGAATAGCTGAATATGAACTTCTCGCAGATGGAACCGTGAAAAAAGGTATTATTCACTCCGGTAATACCAGGGGAATGAATCCAGTATTGCGGTGTTTGTGCTATCGCCGGCCGGGTTCCCAAAAGCACCAACAGAGCGACAATAAAAGGCGACTTAAAGACCTTAATCAAGGGGGAGGTAAAAACTTTGGTCATGTCGGGGATAGGCATGCCATTTTCAGTTCTCTCGCGAAACTTTCCCTAACGAAAATAGGCTGGCTCGACGAAAAAGCGACATCCCTTTTTTGTAATTGAATATCAATACTTATAATATACAGATATCTTAAACAAACAACCCGCCTGAAGGTTCAGGCGGGTTGCGAAGGATTGAAAAATTACTGTGTTCAGACTTCCGGCTCTTCACCGGGTTCTGCCGTTGCTGATGATTCGCCATCAGCTGCGGTTTCCTCAGCCGTTGCGTCAGGTTCTTCGGCTTTGGCCTTTGGTTTGGCTTTGGCTTTTGGCTTGGCAACCGGCGCTTCAGGAGCATCATCAGATGCCACTTCTTCCGATGCTGCTTCTTCAGCGCTTGCTGGCATTTCCTGAATAACGGAAACTTCGGCTTTAGGAGATTCAGCGACCGGAGTTTCTGCCTGAGCAGATTCAGCGACCGGAGTATCGGCTATAGGAGTTTCTGATTTTGGAGTATCGGAATTATCAGAATCGGCTTTGGGAGTCTCTGCCTTGGGCTTTTCAGCTTTTGGCGTCGAAGTCTTGGGCTTTTCCACCGCCGGTGATTCCGTGGCCTCAAATTGGGCTTTCAACTTGGCCAGCGCATCCAGTTCGCCGAAGGTAGATTTCTCAACCTTGCGGTTGAGTTTTTTCATGGCATCGGGATCGGAGGCTTTAGGTGCAGGTGCGGCCTGACCGCGCTTGCGACTACTGCTGGTCTGGGTTGAAGGACGTTCTTCTTCTGAGGAGGCCGGAGCTGTGGTTGCGGCATCTTCGACCGGTGATTCTTCTGCCGGAGCATTCTCGCGCTCGAGGTCTTTCAGGTACCGGCTGTGCGAAACCACAATACGCTTGTCGTTGCGGTCAAATTCAATGACCTTGAACGGAAGCACTTCGTCAACTTCAACAGAAGATTTATTATCTTCTTTCTTCAGGTGACGGTTTGGCACAAACCCTTCCAGTCCGTAAGGCAATCCAACGATGGCGCCTTTGTCTTCCTTGCGGATAACCGTCGCTTCGTGGACGGAGCCAACCGGGAAAATGGTGGCGAAAGTGTCCCACGGATCTTCTTCGATCTGCTTGTGGCCGAGGGAGATTTTGCGCCCTTCGTGATCAATGTCGAGTACAACAACCGGGAGGCGCTCGCCAACCTTGACGAATTCGGAAGGATGCTGGAAGCGTTTGATCCAACTGAGGTCGGAAATGTGGACCATTCCGCCGATGTTTTCATCAAGCTCCACAAACACTCCGTATGGCGTGAGATTCTTAACCAGGCCAGAGTGCTGGCTGCCTGCCGGGTATTTATCACCGACCTGGAGCCAGGGATCCAGGGACATTTGCTTGAGGCTTAAGGACATCTTCCGCTCTTCGCGGTCAATTGTCACAATAGCTGCTTCGTATTCCTCTCCTACTTTGAAGAATTCCTTGGAATTAACCGGTTGGTTACTCCAACTCACTTCTGAAATATGGATGAGGCCTTCAACGCCCGGAATGATCTCCAGGAATGCGCCGTAATCTTCGATATTCACGATGCGGCCCTTAACCCTGGAACCGGGTTGGATAGTTTCATCGAGAACATCCCACGGATGGGGCGTAAGTTGCTTGAGGCCGAGCGAAATGCGCTTTTTGGCATCATCGAAATCGAGCACCACCACATTGAGTTGCTGGTTGAGTTCCAGCACTTCTTTGGGATGGGAAATACGGCCCCATGAGATATCGGTGATGTAAAGCAGGCCATCCACACCGCCGAGGTCAATGAAAGCACCGAAGTCAGTAATATTCTTGATTGTTCCTTCGAGAACCTGACCTTTTTCCAGTTTGCCGATGATCTCCTGCCGCTGGGCTTCCAGATCGCTTTCAATCAGGGCTTTGTGGGAAACGACGGCATTCTTGATGGCTTCGTTGATCTTCACCACTTTGAACTCCATTCGCTTGTTAACGTAGGCATCGTAATCCACGATGGGCTTGACGTCAATTTGCGATCCCGGCAAAAAGGTCTCCAGACCGAAGACGTCCACGATCAGGCCGCCTTTGGTTTTGCTGATGACCGTTCCGGTGACCACGGTGTCGTTCTTATAAGCATCCACGATACCGTCCCAGGCTTTAAGCAACTTGGCGCTTTTACGCGACAAAACAAGTTGGCCTTTCTCGTCTTCTTTTGACACCACAAAAACATCCACGACATCGCCCACGCGGAGCTGCTGCAGATCGCGGAATTCGGAAGTACTGATCAATCCGTCGGATTTGAATCCGATGTTGAGCACCACATCCGTGTCAGTAAAAGCCATGATGGTGGCGGAGACGATTTGGTTGTCGCTGAATTCCTGGAAGGTAGCGTCAATCTCTGCGCCCATTTTTTCCATGACATCCGGCTGGTAACGGGAAACCGCTTTGTTGCCACTTTCCCAGTCAAATTCGTCATGTGGCAGTAAATAATTTGGCTGCAACTTCACTGTCTTCGATCGCCCCTGGTTGGTCACCGATTTTTAAACGGGAAAAAGCCCGACTGAGATATCCATTTGACAATTTTGGATCGATTGCCAATGACAGATTAAACTGGGCGATCGCTGACTTATGATTTCCTCTTTTTACTTCTTCTAAACCCCAAGCATAGTAATCTTCTGCCCTAACTGCAGTGTCTGGTAAGCCGATCGCATCTCTTACATATGCC
>JANNSM010000252.1:0-5485 GCA_031402635.1 Bacteroidota bacterium
TCACCGGTGAACTCCTTTTCCCTTCCACCGGAAAAAAAGAAGGTCACGTGGGGATACTTTTCTGTTTCCGCGATCCGGATTTGGGTTTTCCCCGCCTTTTCCAGCACTTCTCCGAGCGTCATCCGAAGATCGTCATTTTGAAAAATGACTTCAACGTTTTTAAATCGCTGATCGTATTCGGTCATCGTCAGGTAGTGCAGCGAAAGATGCTTCATTCCCTGTTCCGGAAAATCCTCCTGAGTCAGCGCCCGCGTGATCTGACGGCAGCGGTCCGTGCGGAAATTGAAAGAGATCACCACATCGCCGGTCTCAATCGTGGCAAGCGGTATCTCATCGGTCCCGGTAATCACAATCGGCTGGATGAATTCGTCGGTAACTCCCGCGGTATAACTTGCCTGAACAGCCTCCCGCCAGTCCTGGCTTTTCTGCCCGATTCCATGCACGAGCAGATCGTACGCTTTTTTGATCCTTGGCCAGCGCTGATCGCGGTCCATCGCAAAATAGCGACCCACAACCGAGGCAATTTTTCCGGTGGAATGATTCAGATGGGTTTGCAGGTCGGACAGGTATCCGGCAGCTCCGTGCGGATCCGTATCGCGCCCGTCGGTGAAGGCGTGAATAAAAACATGTTGCAGGCCTGCGTCTTTTGCCAGATCGCAGAGCGCTTTAAGATGGCCGGTGTGTGAATGCACACCACCGTCAGAAACCAGACCCATCAGGTGCAGTTTGCCTCCCTTTTTTGCCTGTTCGAAAGCGGCTTGCAGCGTCTTGCTGCGGGCAAGCTCGCCATCGCGGACAGCGTTGTGAATGCGCAGGAGTTCCTGGTAAACCACCCTTCCCGCGCCGATATTGATATGACCGACTTCGGAGTTGCCCATCTGGCCTTCCGGCAACCCAACGTATTCCCCGTCAGTGCGCAACTCGGCGTTGGGCCAATCGCGGTATAAACTGTCTGTAAAGGGCGTATTGGCAAGGGCAATTGCGGACACCGAAGGGTCTGCACCGTGCCCCCAGCCGTCGAGAATCACCAGCATAGCTTTGCGGCTCATATTCACCTTCTCACTCATGCGCGCGAAGATACGCAGGGGCGTCTTGCGTTTGCGGCTGGTATTGGTTAGCTTGTCATCTCTTTGATGCGGTTTTCGGGGAGGTTTTCCGGTTCTTTGGCACGTTTTGTGCCGATCCATTAGCCAATCAGCAGGCAACTCTATAAACGTTGCCGGTTGTTTAACGGGATTAAAACATGAAAATGAATCTTTTAGGCACGCTTACCCTGGCTTTTTTCCTGATCGCTGTGCCTTTTACAAATCAGGCTCAGACTCCGGAATTGGGGCAGATTACAACGGCCATCAAAGCGGGTAATGCAAAGGACCTGGCTTCTTACTTTGATGCCAGCCTTGAAATTACCATCCTTGAACAGGAAGGCAGCTACAGCAAGTCACAGGCCGAAGCCGTTGTCAAGAATTTCTTTGCCAAAAACGTACCGTCGGATTTCCAGATCATCCACAAAGGAGATTCCGGTGGAAATTCCAAGTACGCCATCGGCAAACTGCAAACGTCAAACGGCACCTTCCGTACCTACATTTACGTCAAGCAAAAAGGTACGCAACAGCTCATTCAGCAGCTCCGTTTTGAACGCGAGTAAAGACGATTTCCCGGCCTTCAGGTTTACCGGTGAAGCGCTTCCCCCGGAAGCGCTTCTCTGCATTCGGGAGACGCTTGCCGAAGATCTGGGGAGCGGACCGGGCAGCGGTGATCACAGCACACTGGCCACTGTACCCGAAGGTGCAACGGGTCGCGCGCGACTGCTCATCAAACAGCCGGGTATTCTTGCCGGAACTTCTCTTGCGCAGGCCGTTTTCCATCTTGTTGACCCGGACCTGACGCTGGATATTCGCCTGACGGATGGTATGCGCGTTTCGCCTGGTGACGAGCCGTTTCATGTGGCCGGCTCCAGCCGTTCCATCCTTACCGCAGAGCGTCTGGTGCTGAATTTTATGCAGCGAATGAGCGGCATCGCCACGCTGACCCGCGCTTACACGGACCGGGTGCAGCATACCAACTGTAAAATTTTAGACACCCGGAAAACCACGCCCGGTTTGCGCTGGATGGAAAAATGGGCCGTGCGTATCGGCGGTGGTCAAAACCATCGCATGGGTTTGTACGACAGGATCATGATCAAAGACAACCACGTCGATTTTTCCGGATCCATTTCAAAGGCACTGGATGCGGTGGCCAGCTACCAGCTATCCCGGGGTTTGAATTTACCGGTTGAAATTGAGACGCGCTCCCTGGATGAAGTGCGGCAGGTTTTAGCCTGGGGTCAGGTGCAGCGAATCATGCTGGATAATTATGCCCTCAATTCCCTCCGCGAGGCGGTTCAACTTATCGGGGACCGGACGGAGACTGAAGCATCCGGTGGCGTAAATCTTCAGACGGTTTCCGCCATTGCCGAAACCGGTGTGGATTTTGTTTCGGTTGGAGCGCTGACCCATTCAGCTGCGGCGCTGGACATTTCCCTTAAAGCCCTCTGACAGCCGGCTTCTGCCGCGAATAGCGCTATTTTGCGGATTGGCATATTGCCACAATGCTCCTGTAAATTTCCGCTTCTGAAGGATTCCATCCCGACCCCTGCCCCGGGTCATAAACTTCGCATCCGGTTCATCATCAATCCGGTAGCCGGTACCCGAAAGAAGCACCACATCCCGGACCGCATTGAGCGCTTCCTGGACAAGAGCCGCTACGACTATGATATCCTCTACACCCAAAGTCGTGGGCATGCCACCGAGCTGGCTGCGCAAGCCGCCGCCGAAGGGCTGGATGTAGTGGCCATTGCCGGCGGCGACGGCTCGGTGAACGAAGCTGCTACGGGTCTGCTGGACAGTCCTACCGCTTTGGCTATCCTTCCCCTGGGTTCCGGGAATGGCCTTGCGAGACACTTGGGTTATACTCCCTGGGTGGAATCGGTGCTACACGTGATCAATGCCTGTCATATCGTCAACGTAGACATCGGGCGAATCAACGACAAGTATTTTTTCAGTCTGATCGGGATTGGTTTTGACGCCTTTGTTGCCAAAATTTTTGACCGGGAATCCACGCGGGGACTGGCCACTTATGCGCTGGCTTCGGCTTCCGGCCTCTTCCGTTTTAAAACGTTTGAATTTGAGCTGGAAAGCCAGGAAAAAAAGTTGAGTGGAAAAGCCTTCATGATCAATGTTTGCAACGCCAATCAATACGGATATAATTTCCGGATCGCCCCCGGTGCGGCGTTACAGGACGGTCGCTTTGATGTGGTTCTCACCCGCGAATTCCCAAAATGGAAGGCGCCAAAACTGATTTATGACCTGAGCAGGGAAAAGCATCTGGCAAGCCGCTACGTGGATACTTTTCAGGCTTCTGCCCTCCGTATTTTTACCCCGGAGCGCATGTACCTTCAGGTAGACGGCGAAACTCAAATCAAGTCGCGTGAGTTTGACATTCGCCTGGAAACCGGACGATTGCGGATGTTGGTCAATGCCAACGTCTCGATCTGAATTTATCGCACGATTAACGGATAAACCCGATGGCCAGAAAACCCGAAAAAAATAAGCCGGATCGCCCGGCGCTCGTGTACTCCACGGACCCCTCGTTTTCTCCGCAGCGGGAGCCGGAAGATTTCGGGACGGCCCTTCCCCCGGAAAAACAGCGGCTGATTGTGCGCATTGACCGCCGTCAGCGCAAAGGAAAAGAAGTCACGTTGGTTGAAGGATTTGCCGGCGCCGATGGTGACCTGCAAGCCTTGGCTAAACTGCTGAAAACCCGCTGTGGAACCGGCGGAACAGCCAAAGACGGGGAGATTCTCATCCAGGGCGATGTCCGGGACAAAGTGCTTGATCTGCTATTGCAGGCCGGCTACGCGGCGAAACGCGGCAACTGATCGCGGTCGGGACGCAGCACGCCGTGCAGTTCGGCTGTGCAGCCCACCGCGCGGTCCGTCAGCGCAACACCCCGCAAAAGCGCATGCAGCAACCCACCGCGCGGTCCGTCAGCGCAACACCCCGCAAAAGGTTTGATGCCGCCTGAGTTTCCCTATGGCGCAGATTCCGGCTACTTGCCGAAACTGCCCTCCAGAAAGCGGAGCATTTCGGCCCAGCTCAGGGAGTCTGCTTCAGCAGAATAGGCAAGAGGCAGATTGAATTCCTTTCCATAAGCCGTGGCTCCCGGATTGGTGAATGAATGAACGGCGCCCGGATAATTAATGATCGTATAATCTACACCAGCGGAGTCCATCTCTGCTCGGAAAGCTTGTTGTGATTCTGCGGGAACAAAAGGATCCGCTTCGCCATTGAGTACCAGCAGACGACTTTTTACGATCCCGGGTTTTGCCGGCTCAATCGCCATCAGGCTTCCGTGAAAACTCACCGCTGCATCCAGCGGCATGCCCTGCCGGGCCATATTGAGCACCACGCCACCACCGAAACAATAACCGATCGCGGCCGCATCCTCCGGAATAACCTGGCCGCTGTTGAGCAGCACTTCCATCGCCGCTACAAACCGGGCCGTAGCGCCGGCGGGGTTTTGCATCAGCGCGCCTGAAAAAGCGCCCGCCGAATCGGGATGCGAAGCCTGCTTGCCGTCACCGTACATATCCACGGCAAAGGCTGTGTACCCGGCATTGGCCAGTTTACGCGCCGCATTGCGGGCATGTTCGTTATGCCCCCACCATTCGTGAACCACCAGCACACCGGGCCTCGGACCCTGCAGCATTGTATCATAAACCAGCAGACCTTTCATCGTGACCGAGTCGGCTGTGTAGGATATTTCCTGCTCAAGGAGCACAGCAGCGGGTTCCGTCTCTTCGGTTTCCTTGGGTTTGGAGGTACAAGCCGCAAGAAACAGGACGAAAAGAAGGGGCAGCGCGTGGATTGGTTTCATAAGTTCAGTGGAGGAGTTTGGGTTGAAACAGCGATTGGCAGGGCAAAAGCAAGTCATCTGACCCGGCAAAGATCGTTTTTACCGCCGTATTGCACCGGAGTGTTCTGGCAACCCGCAACAAATTCTGTTGAAAAGGCGGACAACCTGACCCGTGCGCCCTGGCGTAAATTTGCACCATGCAGGGAATTGACGCTATGGCATTCTTGGATCTACCCGGCGTGATGCTCGACGTCCGGTCTCCGTCCGAATACACCCGTGGCCATATCCCCGGAGCGCTGTCTTTTCCCTTGTTTTCGGATGACGAAAGGGCGCGGATCGGAACTCTTTACAAACAACAGGGAAATACCCGCGCCGTTCAGGAGGGCCTGAGGATTGTTGGTCCACGGCTGGCTGATTTTGCTGCACAGGGCCGGGAATTGGCGGGCGAAGGGCCGCTGCGGCTTTACTGCTGGCGCGGGGGAATGCGATCCGGCTCGGTGGCCTGGTTGCTGAAGACCTCAGGACTGACGGTAGCGGTGCTCAAAGGCGGGTATAAAGCCTATCGCAGTCATGCGCTGGAAAGCTTTACGGC
>JANNSM010000253.1:0-9492 GCA_031402635.1 Bacteroidota bacterium
GACATTTCGTCTTCCTCCAGCTGCCTGCCTTCCACCACAGAAGGCGAGGCCACTCCGAGATCTCCCGGCTCCCGCGCAGGAAGCAGTTGTGTGCGTGCCGAACTCTCTGACCCCGGGGAGAGTGAGTGATCCAAGTCCACGTTTGTCGGATCGTCACCATGGCCTTCCGCCGTGCGCGACGACGTCGGCTCCCCTGTCGAAGTGCATTTCGGGGCTCTATCGCCCGGCCCGCCCACGCGTCCCCCTACGCTTCGCTGCGTGGGTCGCCCCACGCCGCGCAAGGGTTGGACTTCCCGGTGGTGGACTCCTCCCGGGATGGGACTTGCTCGATTCGTTGGTACGTCCTCGTGCTCACCCATTTCCTCCTGCCGGTTTGACCGGCGCTACCGCGCACCCGCACTTGCTCCCGCCCCCTCACTTGCACCCGCACATTCCCCCCCCCCGCACTAGCCCCCGCTCCCGCACTAGCTCCGCACTAGCCCCGCACCCGCACTAGCCCCCGCACCCGCACTAGCTCCGCACAAGCCCCGCCCCCGCACTAGCCCCCATTGAAAACCGCCGACATTCAAACCCCGCAGCAGGTCGTCATCCGTTACGAACTGGCCACCCTTCGGGAACGGGCGTCTGCGTTTGTGCTTGATCAGGTGCTGTTGTGGTTTTCGCTGCTCATGGCTGCGGGATTTCTGGGACTGGTCGGCGCCCTCGATTCTCCCTACCTGCGTTTTTTCGCCATTGGCAGCCTGATTCTCTTGCTTTACGGATTTGGTCTGATTTGCGAAATAGTCTGGGACGGGCAAACCGTGGGCAAGCGGATCGTTGGCCTGAAAGTCATCAAACTGACCGGTGTTGAAGCCAAAACCGGTGATTACGCCGTCCGATGGGCATTTCGCTTGCTGGATATCTGGGCAAGTCTGGGCGCGCTCGGCAGCCTGATGATCAGCACTACGCCAAATGCCCAGCGCATCGGCGACTTGCTGGCGGATACCATCGTGGTTCGCCTCAGACCCCGGCAGCATATTGAACTGTCTCAGTTGCTTCGCATGCACACCGAATCACCGTCATCCGCAGTTTACGCTCGCGCCGGCCGTTTTAGCGAAGAGGATATGGTATTGGTGATGGACTTGCTGGATCGGGTCCGGAGTTGTCCCAACGTGGCAAACCATCAGCTTCTCCGAGATCTCTGTGAACGTATGAGTCAGGAAATGTCGCTGCCCGCTCCACCGGCGGATCCGGAGCGATTTGCCAGGCAGGTGATCCGGGATTATGTGTTAATCACCCGCTGAACCGCTTCGCTAAACCGATAGTTGGGTAAAGCCGTTGCTCTTTCCCAAAACACCGTGCAGTTTTTAGCGGAATTATCTTTGGGCAAAGCCCGCTTCTTGACAAGATTGCTATTTTTTGCCGCAGCTACTTTTTGGGGCGGGACATTGCAAGCCCAGCAGACCGTAGGTCTTTTTATTCAGGACAGCCTGTCGTGGAACGGATATACCCTGCTTGCCCCTTCTTCGTCAACAGAAACTTTTCTGATTGACCCTTGCGGTCGCGAGGTGCAACACTGGTCCAGCCCATACACTCCCGGTCTGGTAGCCCGGCTTCTCCCGGATGGCAGCTTGTTCAGAACGGGTCGGATACCCAGCACCGTTTTTACCGGGGGCGGGCTGGGCGGTGTGCTGCAGCGTTTTGACTGGGATGGAAACCCGGTCTGGTCTTACGACTATTCCGGTTCGGCCCACCACCAGCATCACGATGCCCTGGTGATGCCAAACGGTCACGTGCTGATGCTGGCCTGGGAATATTGGTCATCGGCTGACGCACTGGCTGCAGGCCGCGATCCGGCGCTCCTTGATGATGCCCTTTGGGCTGAGCAAATCCTGGAATTGGAACCGATTGGCGAAGACAGTGCAACCATCGTCTGGCGCTGGAACATAAAAGATCATCTGGTTCAGAACCTCGATCCGCTTAAACCGGATTACGGCGATCCCGCCGCCCATCCCGGGCGGGTTGATCTCAATTTCATCGGCGCTGCCCCGGCAAGTGAGGCCGCGGCGGACTGGACCCACGCGAACAGCATCGCATACCACCCGGGCAGGGATGAAATCATGCTCAGTGTTCGCAACTTCCATGAGCTGTGGGTCATTGATCATTCCACATCAAGCGCAGAAGCAGCTTCTTCTTCCGGGGGAAATAGCGGTAAAGGCGGTGACCTGCTTTACCGCTGGGGCAACCCCGCTGCGCATGGATCGGGCACTGCGGCTGCCCGGCAGTTCTTCAGTCAACACGATGCGCACTGGATCGCGGACTCACTTGCTGACGGTGGAAAAATTATGGTCTTCAACAACGGCGTTAGCAGATCTGAAGAGCAGGCTTCTTCTGTAGAAATCCTGACGCCCCCGCTTGACGGCAGTGGGCATTATGTCATGGAATCGGGTCTGGCCTGTGGACCCGCGTCAGCAGAAAGGGTTTACCCGCAGTCGCTTACCCCGGATTTCTTTTCGCCCAATGTTTCCGGTGCTCAGCGCCTGCCCAATGGCCATACGCTCATTTGTGAAGGCGCAAAAGGGCGGCTGCTTGAAGTGGATCCTGCCGGGGACATCCATTGGGAATACATCAACCCGGTTGGGCTTGGGGGACCGGTGGCTCAGGGGAATCCGCCGTTTTCCAACGGGGTTTTCCGAACTTACCGCTACAGTCCAGGCTACTCTGGTTTGGCCGGCCGTGACCTGACACCGGGTGCGGCTTTAGAACTAAATCCCCTTCCCGAAGACTGCGCGCTTAATACCGGCACTGGACCCGATGCAGTTTTCGGGCAAGGCACGTCAAACCAAATCCGTGTTTTCCCCAACCCGTTCAGCGACCGGATCTGGTTGCACAACCCTACTGGTGAGTACCTGAGGGTGACCATCTTCGATGTCTTTGGCCGTATTTTAGTAAGCGCTGACGGCCCGGGCCAATGGATGTCCTGGCCGACAGAGTTCCGGAGCGGAATGCTTTGGGTCCGGGTTGAATATTTAAACGGTCATGCACAAACCTGGAAACTTGGCCGTGATTAATGGCTGTAGGGTTCCCCGACCCGGCCCATTCAAGAAAATCCCGATGTTTTTTAGCTATTTTTTTTATCGGCGGAAATGCCCTTTCGCTCAGTGCATGAACCTGAAGCAACTATTGCTTGTGGTTGTGCTCAGCGCTCCTTGCCACGGGGTTTTTGCCCAGCCAACGTTGGGAACGCTTTTTTACCAGAGCAACACGGATACCGGCTATCTGCTCATGGCCCCTTCCATTTCAAACCAAACCTGGTTGATTGACAATTGCGGACGCGAAGTGCACCGTTGGGACAGCGACGCGCCACCAGCACTTTCTGTGCACTTACTGGAGGATGGCAGCCTGCTCCGACCTGCCCGCATTTCCAACAGTTTTAATGCCGGCGGCACCGGGGGCCTCATTGACCGACTGGATTGGGATGGGCTGCAGACCTGGCGCTTCACGTATTCCGCCGATACCGGGCATCAACACCACGATATCTGTCCCTTGCCCAACGGAAATGTTCTGGTGCTTGCCTGGGAGAAACACACTATTGAAAAAGCCCTTGCCCTGGGCAGAAAACCGGAAACGCTGTTCACGGAGTTATGGTCGGAAAAAATTGTGGAGCTGCGACCAGTGGGTCCGAATCAGGCGGAGTATGTCTGGAGCTGGCGGCTTTGGGATCATTTGGTGCAGGATCAGGATCCGCTAAAGCCCAATTTTGGCAACCCAGCCGATTTTCCGGGTCGTGTTGACATCAACTACCTGCTCGATGAAGGTCCCGAAAGCTATCCCGACTGGACTCATGCCAACAGCGTGGACTTTAACCCTGAGTTGAATCAGGTGCTGATCAGCGTGCGCAATTTCCACGAGCTGTGGGTTATTGATCACTCTACCACCCGGGCGGAAGCCGTAGGCTCTACCGGCGGGAACAGCGGTCGTGGCGGAGACCTGCTGTACCGCTGGGGAAACCCGCAGGCCTATGGACGCGGCGACAGTTCCGACCAGGTTTTTTTCCAGCAACACGATGCATCCTGGATCCCTCCGGGCCTGCCGGGCGAAGGGCATATCCTGGTTTTCAACAACGGTAAAGACCGACCTGGCGTTTCTTATTCTTCGGTTGAGGAGATCCTGCCGCCGCTGGAAGCCGACGGAAATTACACCCTCAATACCGATCAGCCTTATGGACCTGCTGAAGTCATCTGGCGCTATGTGGCAGACCCGCCAGAGGCACTGATTTCCAAAAATCTGTCCGGAGCGCAGCGCCAGCCTAACGGCAATACGCTGATCTGTTCGGGGGGAAATGGCCGGGTAATCGAAGTGACCCCGGACGGGAATACTACCTGGGAATACATTTGTCCGGTGGGGGCGGGGGGACCCCTTTCTCAAGGCTCAATCCCGAGTACCAATCAATTGTTTCAACTATCCCGGTACCCGGTGGATTACCCCGGTCTGTCCGGGCGGGATCTGAGTCCGGGGGCTACCGTTCAAGTTGAAGTCTCGCCTCCGGATTGCGAGATTATTCCGGTTTACTCGGGTTCTCTGCCTGAACAAAACGGGGCAATTTTTCAAGCCGGACCAAATCCATTTTCGACCCGGCTTTGGGTATTACCCGCTGAAAAAGGTATCTTCCATCTTACATTAGTAAACTCAACCGGAACTGTTTTTTACAGCGAATCCGGTGGTGATGATGGTTGGGTTCTCCAAACCCATAACTGGCCTGTCGGGATTTACGTGGCCCTGCTTCAGCCAAAAAACCGAACTTACGCGTATCGCACAACACTGATCAAATCCGGACCATAATATGAGATTTCGATTCATAACCCTCCTCGTTTTTTTAAACGCAATTGCGTTGACCATTTCCGC
Organism: Bacteroidota bacterium; assembly: GCA_031402635.1. Lineage (GTDB taxonomy): Bacteria > Bacteroidota > Bacteroidia > Chitinophagales > BACL12 > WGOA01. The sequence continues at coordinate 4,885 of JANNSM010000253.1, forward strand.
ACAGACCAGAACCGTTGGCCTGTTGTCATTTGACCACGCAAAATCCTTTCCGGGATACAACCTGCACTTCCCGCATAATCAGGGCAATGTTTACCTGCTTGACAATTGCGGGCAAATTGTTCACCGCTGGGACGATGCCGTGTACCGTCCGGGTAACGGTATTGAACTGATGGGGAACGGTGATATCGTCGTTTGCAAGGGAAGGAATGCCACATCCAATCCCAGCTTTCATGCGGGGGGCGGGGGCGAATTGATTGAACGCCGGGATTGGGATAACAACCTGATCTGGCAATTTGTGTACAATGACGCCACGGTTCGGCTACACCACGATCTGGCGGTGATGCCCAACGGCAATGTTTTGGCGATTGCCTGGGAAGTTATTGACAGTGCATCCGCAGTAGCGGAAGGCCGCAACCCGACCTTGTTAACCGAAACCAATCTGTGGCCGGACAAGGTTATCGAAATTCAGCCTGATGGAGCTGGTGGTGCCAGTGTTGTCTGGGAATGGCGTGCCTGGGATCACCTTGTTCAGGACTTTGATCCTTTAGCGCCCAATTACGATGTCGTCGGCAACCGGCCGGAGCGTATTGACCTGAATTTCGATACCCAGGATGGTATTGCAGACTGGCACCACGGCAACAGCATTGATTACAATGCTGACCTGGACCAGATTATGTTGTCTATTCCCCACTACAATGAGATTTGGATCATTGACCACAGCACAACGCTGGCTGAAGCCGCCGGTACTACCGGGGGTCTTGGTGGCCGCGGTGGCGACCTGCTTTTCCGCTGGGGCAATCCCGCCGCCTATCAACAGGGCGGTGCTCCGGATCAAAAACTTTACTTCAACCACGACGCCCACTGGGCTGACATTGAACTCGACAGTTCAAACCCCGACTACAACAAAATCGTCGTGTTCAACAACCAGGCTGGCATAGACTATTCTACGGTTCATCTGGTGTCACCAACATTTGATACCTATGAATGGGAGTACACCATGGCCGGAAGCACGTGGGAGCCGGCCGGATTTGACTGGTCTTACCAACGCCCGGTTCCACAGGAGATGTATTCGTCGGGTTTGGGCAACCTGCAATTGTTACCCAACGGAAATACCCTGATCAACTCGGGACGTCAGGGTTATGTGTTTGAAATCACGCCTTCCGGAGAAATCGTCTGGGAATATGTGAACCCCCTCCAGAATGGCCTGCCGGTAGATCAGGGAACCATCATCCCGGTAAGCGGCAACCAGATGTTCCGGGTACTGCGCTATTCGCCGGAATATCCGGCTTTTGCAGGCCGCGACCTGACCCCAACGGGCTTTCTGGAGCTGCTGCCCGACGCGGCGTTTTGTTCGTTCCCTTCCGGACTGGTTTCCAATTCAAACCCTGACCAACTGCGCTATTTTCCTAACCCTGTTTCTTCGGAGCTTGTGCTTGAACTGGACGCGGCTTCTGCCGGGCAGCCCTTCGAAATCTGCGATGTTAACGGGCGAATGGTTTATCGCGCTGTCAGCACGGGAAACCGTCAGGCTCTGGATGTTCAGGCATGGCCTGAAGGAACTTATGCCATGCTGCTGAACGGCCGTTCAGCAGGGAGATTCCTGGTGGTCCGGTAAGCGCTATATCGGTCAATCACACCGTGCTGACCACCTCGAGTTCGCGGCCCACTTTGATAAAAGCGGCGATAGCGCGATCCAGGTGCACACGGCTGTGTGCGGCAGAAATCTGCACTCGGATTCTAGCCTGACCTTTAGGAACCACCGGGTAATAAAATCCGATCACGTAGATGCCTTCGGCCAAAAGTTTTTCGGCCATGACCTGGCTTAAACGGGCATCGTACAACATGATGGGAACAATCGGGTGTTCTCCGGGCTTGATATCGAATCCGGCGGCCGTCATTTTCTGGCGGAAATATATCGTGTTATCTTCAAGCTTATCGCGCAGCTCGGTGGTCTGGCTCAGCAGGTCAAGCACGGCGATGGATGCGCCGACAATGGAGGGAGCCACCGTATTGCTGAACAGGTAAGGCCGGGAGCGCTGGCGCAGAAGATCCACAATTTCCTTGCGGCCGCTGGTAAATCCACCGGAAGCTCCGCCGAGCGCTTTACCCAAAGTGCCGGTGATAATGTCAATCCGGCCCATTACCCCGCGGTGTTCATGCGTGCCGCGGCCGGTTTTTCCTATGAATCCCGATGCGTGGCACTCGTCTACCATCACCACAGCATCATACCGGTCGGCCAGCTCGCAGATTTTGTCCAGTCGTGCAATCGTGCCATCCATAGAAAACACCCCGTCCGTAACAATGACCCGGTTGCGCTGAGCCTGAGCGGCCTGAAGCTGGCTTTCCAGATCGGCCATATCATTGTGTTCGTAGCGATACCGCACTGCTTTGCACAACCTGACTCCATCAATGATGGAAGCGTGATTAAGTGCGTCTGAAATGATGGCATCCTCCTGCCCAAATAACGGTTCAAAGACTCCTCCGTTGGCATCAAATGCCGCCGCGTAAAGAATGGTATCTTCTGTTCCAAGAAAGGTCGAAATCCTGCCTTCGAGCTCTTTGTGAATGTCCTGGGTTCCGCAGATAAATCGCACGGAAGAAAGGCCGTATCCGCGGTCGTCTACAGTCTCTTTAGCCGCCTCAATCACCCGCGGGTGTGAAGAAAGGCCCAGGTAATTGTTAGAACAGAAATTCACTACCCGGCTCCCGTCTTCCAGGGTGATTTCAGCGCCCTGAGCCGAACAAATGATCCGCTCACTCTTCAGCAGACCGGCTGATTCAATGTCTTTCAGTTCCGTCTGAAGGCGTTTTTGCAGGCTTTGGTACATGATCGTATTAGGATTTTGGCGCTTTTGAAGGGGCTCAAGAAAAAAAATTCAATTTCTCTGTCCGCATGAACGGCTAAAAAACAGGAAAACTTTCCGGTGAAATTATCCCAACTTTTGGTCTCCTGCTCCGGCAAACAGCCCATTTGCGATAATCGGCATCAAAGCCGGCCACGCTTTTCGACCATTAAAAAGTTCCGTTGTGAAAGGCACGGTACCCGCGCCGTATGATCGTGAAAATTGATGAATCTCAGTCACAAACCCCTGAATTCACGCTCAGGCCAACGCGGGAAATGCCCTCATAAAGACTGGATTGTGGTCAACGTAAATGCCTGTCACACAGAGGCGTAGTTGGACATGACGGCCAAAAATATGTGCGTAGACGGTTTCAAAAAGCTTTGGAACTCCTGACCCCCTCCCTACCTTCATGATCGCTATCCGGAGGCGTTTAGGTAACGCGCCCCGGTCGCCCCTCCTGGCGACCCATCACTCCCGACCTGCTCATCAGCCAGAAATCCTGTGCCCCGTGGCTCAGGTTGTTGTTCCGGAACCCGCCGCTAACCCGGTCGCCGGATTCATCGTTCGGCAGTGATCCTTCCATCGTTCAATTTAACTCGCGAATGACCCTGTTTACCCAAAGAATGCGATTGGTTGCTTCCCAGTTCGTATGCATGTTGGTTCTTTTGTCCACTACATCCCTCATGGCTCAGGAGGGTTGGCAAAGTGGCTGCGGCAGTGGCCAATACCAATTAGTCGGCGCCGGTATCAACGGACTTTCCAGCTACACGCTGGATATTCCCGATGGTCCGGGCGCGGACAGTATTGTGGTCGAAGTGGTCGGAAAGGGCATCCTTGTCCCTACCCAGTGCACCTTTTCTTCGCCGGTTGAAGCACCGGTGAACGAATCGGGTAGCGCGCTGATTCAACTCGGCGGCGGCACCCACCTGACAGCGGTTTTCCGCCACACCATGGATCCCGCCTCCAGCATTACGGTAGCCACGGATGATCCGGCCAATACCTGGTCGGTTGTCGCTTATGTCTATAAGGCTGACGGATCCGGGCTTTCCAGCAATGGAGACTACGCCAGCTATTACATCTACCGCGCCTATTACGGCGCTTATTATCCCATTGCCCGGGCCACTTCTGCCCGCGACGTAATAATCCGGGTTCCCATTACAGATCTTGACAATGACGGTCATATTGCCGTAGTGGCCGCTACTGCCGGCGGTGTCAGTGCAAGCGAAACCGTGTCATTTTCTGATTTGGGCGAAAGACTTCGCATTGTGGAATTGGTCCTCAACGATGTCCCGGCCAGTGTCACGGTCGTTAAGGTAAATGTCAGCAGTCCATTCACCGATGATGAAGGCCTGGGCGATTCATTCATCTTTGGTGTAGGCATCATCAGCCGTTGTGATGGCGAAAACGATATCTCGCTGGTCTGCGAAAGCGGCCAGCGACTGGAAATCATCGGCGAAGGCGCAGAAGATGATGTTACCACAACGTTGAATATCCCCGATCCGGCCAGTGTTGATCACATTGTGGTTGAAGTGGTGGTGAAAGGTTTTACCCCTCCTTCGGTTTGTACTTTTTCTTCTGATCTGGAAGGTCCGGTTGAAGTTGGCGGCATCGATATTTACCCAACCGGACCAGGCACCGAGATAGTCCGGATTTTCCGCCATTCCATGATCGGGGCTTCAAGTGTTACAGCATTCACCGATGATCCGTCCCAGACCAAATCGGTTGTGGCCTATATTTTCCGCAATGAAGGAGGTGGCGCAACGGT
>JANNSM010000254.1:0-3517 GCA_031402635.1 Bacteroidota bacterium
GGAAAGTTGCCATTCCGAAGGCATTCCCGCCGGCGCTGTTCGTTCTTTGGATGAACTTTTTACGGAGGAGCAGGCAAAATCCATGATCCTGTCGGATCCGGAACCTGGCTCAGAATCCCCTGGGGCAGACCGGCATGAGCAAAATATGCATGGGGCGAATATGCATCGGGTCCGTCAGGTTGCCTTCTGCCTCTATCCGGGCCGGCCGGAGAATTAATCTACCTGGCGGAAATTTTGTTTGGTCAAGTCACAAGAAGTTCCACTGGAAATTCCGTACTTTTCGGGTAGGTTTGTATTGTTCCCACCTCAATTGCTCAGGATGAAAAGTGCTCTCCTTTCTTCCGTTTTTGTATTAACCGGAATGTTTTTGGGTTCAACCCTTGTGGTTTCCGGCCAGCAGGTTCACAATGCCACAAACTCGATTCATGAGATTCCGAGGGCAGATCTTTCTTCTGACCCCGGTATTCATGGAGTTGGACCCGGCCTGGATGTTTTTCCGGCTGTAGTCAAGCGTTACCTCAATGTTCGCGTCAGCGGTATTTCCTCCGGTCCTTATATCATGGGTCTTCGGCGCCAGGACGGCACCCTGATTCAGCAATGGGTGGGTCTGGTGGTTACGGAATCTTCGTTTGTCATAGACATCGAAAAAGTAGAGACGGGCGTGCTGACTTACTTTATAGAACTTGAAGGTGGTCCAATCAGTGCTACTTTCCTCCACGCGCTGTAAAAGCGACACCGGAAACGGCAGTTGTCAGAACTCGATTATTGCAATCAGTTCCTAACAAATTTCAACCTGGAAAAGTCATTTCAAGGATAAAAACTGACTTTCCCGCCCATGGTTGCTTTTCCCAAAAAGACAATGGTTTTGGTTCTGCTTGCCGCCTTGCTGTCGGCTTCATGGGCCCAACTCCGCGAACTTCCGGCTGAATCTTATCCCAAAGGCCCTGACGGTGACGCAGCATCAGGAACGGCAGCATCCCGGGGTGGAACGCCGCTGTTACCGGTTGCTATAGATGGTATTTTTGCTACTTCAGGAACCTGTAATCTCTGCCACGGCCTGGATAGCCTCGGAATCAGCTCCGTAAATGGCCTGGGTCAGGATGTCAATGTCGTTGATGACTGGCGCTCCAGCATGATGGGCAATTCGGCCCGGGACCCATTCTGGCTTGCCAAGGTAAGTCATGAAACGCTGGTCCATCCGGGGCGCCTGATGGATACCGAAAATCTCTGCACCTCCTGCCATGCGCCTACGGGCCATTTCGCTTCATCAATGTCAGGCCTTTCCCATTATGGCATGGTGGATCTTGCCATTGACCCGATAGGTATAGACGGCGTTTCTTGTGGCGCATGCCATCAGCAGGAACCGCTTGGGTTGAGACATCGCCATTCCGGGCAACTGGTTTTCGATACCAGCTACCAGATTGCCGGACCCTATGGTTCCCCCATTTCCCAGCCCATGATTGACGTTCTGGGATTGGAACCGGTCCTTGGATCGCATATGTTGAAAAGCGAAGTCTGCGCCGGTTGCCATACCCTGATCACCCAAACCCTGGACCTTTCCGGCAACCTTACGGGAGCAGAATTTGTAGAGCAGGCCACCTATCACGAGTGGGTAAATTCCAGGTACGGCGCCGAACAGATCAGTTGCCAGAGCTGTCATATGCCCCGCATCACCGACCCGGTGAACTTATCATCTCTGCAGGATACTCTTCCCGCCAGGACACCTTTTGGTTTACATGAGTTAGTTGGTGCTAACACCTTCATGATCAAGTTGATGAAGGAAAATCGTAACGTGCTTGATATCCCGGCAAGTGCAGACCACTTCGACGCTACCCTGCAAGCAACCGTAAAAATGCTACGGACCAACAGCCTGGAACTTGACCTCCAATTGGTCGGGCTTGCTGCTGATTCCGCTTCGTTTAGTGTCCTCCTCCACAACCTTGCCGGTCATAAGTTTCCTTCCGGCTATCCAAGTCGAAGAACGTACGTGGAATTTCTCGTGCTCACCCAAACCGGGGATACGCTGTTTCACAGCGGAGCGGTCCAAGCGAGCGGAAATCCCGCTGGCCTGGACTCACCCTATGAGCCTCATCACCAGGTCATTCGGGATCCTGGTCAGGTGCAGGTTTATGAAATGGTCCCCGGCGATGTAAACGGGCAATTCACCACCGTACTGACCCAGGCAGCCAGTCCGCTGAAAGACAACAGAATTCCCCCGGAAGGCTTCCTTACCACCCATTTCAGCTATGACACCACCACCATCGCCGGGGAGGCTTTGACAGACCCGGACTTTAACCGCCAGGGAGGCATCGAAGGAAGCGGTACTGACGGGCTAACTTACCGGATTGGTTTGGACGGATACCGGGGACCGGCAAAGGTCTATACCCGCGTTTGGTATCAATCCGTTCCAAAGACGTGGTTAGAAGAAATGTTTAGTTATTCAAGCCTGGAAATCAACCAATTCAAGTCAATGTTTGAAGCGGCAGATCAATCACATGAGCTGGTTGTGGAAGACAGCCTTGACGTGCTGTTGAACTATTCGGGATGGGCCGGGCAAACCACAGAACCAAGGTTAAAACTGCTTCCCAATCCATCGGCAGACGGGCGCTTCCAACTGCAATGCAATATCCTTCCCGAGTCCGTTGAAATTTATGACCTGAATGGCAAACTGTGGCTTCGGGAATATCCGAAGCAGATAAACCCCGCGATTCAAGGACCCGCACTCCCGGGCCAGTACCTGCTCAGAGCCTTCTTTGCGGGGGGAAAAAGCGCCGTCATTAAATACGGCGTAATCCGCTGAAATACAAAAAAGAACAAGTTGGGGTGGCTGACCGGGGTCGAACCGGCGACCTCTAGAACCACAATCTAGCGCTCTAACCGACTGAGCTACAACCACCGTATAAATTGCCTTTGAAGGCCTTAAACCTCATAACGGATGCCAAAGATAGGAGTTTGGCCTTAATCCGGAACCTGACAGGCCGCAGAAAACCGAGTATTTTTACAACCTGCAAAACTCCATGCCCCAAAGCCTGAATACCGTTCAACTCTCCGTCCAAGGAATGACTTGCGCTAACTGCGCGTTGAGTGTTGAGCGGTTTTTGGTTCGCCAGGGGCTCGAGCAGGTGCGCGTCAGTTTTGCCGATGCTGATGTGAGTTTTCTGTTGCCTGCCGGAAGAGATCTTGAACCCATTATTGACGGCATCGAGCATATCGGTTACCATGTGGTCTCCGAAGCCGAACAGGGGTCAAAGGGTTGGTCGGCAACCCAGAAAAAATTGCTGTTTTCTGCCGCGTTGACCACGCCCCTTTTGCTGGCCATGGTCTTTCACCAGTCCTTGCTGCAAAACCCCTGGCTTCAGTTCGGACTTTGTGTTCCGGTTTTTCTCCTCGGCCTCAAACACTTTGGGCTCAGCGGCTGGAACTCTGTTCGCAGCGGAATTCCAAATATGGATGTGCTGATTGTTCTTGGTTCTTCGGCCGCCTTTTTCTACAGCGCGGCAGGGTTGATTGCAGCACT
>JANNSM010000255.1:0-2686 GCA_031402635.1 Bacteroidota bacterium
GTATCACCGTGTTTCTTTCCTTTCAATTCTTTTTCCAGTACGGGCCGCAGTTGGCCGGCGATCGGTACTATCCTCGATTTGTTCCCTTTCCCGGTTACTCTGATTATGCCCTGGTCAAGATCCACGTCGCCGGCTTTCAGTGTCCGGGCTTCTTCGTTTCGCAGTCCGGCATAGTAGATCAGCATGTAGAGCGGGCGGACGTCCGAGCGGGTGAACGATAGCATGGCGGCAATCTTTTCTGGTGTCGGGATGATCTTTTGCGCAGGACGGGTCTGTTTTTTGCTGAAGCCTTTTATTTTGAATGGCAGCGGGTCGCACATGTTGCGGTCTACGGCAAAGGTTACTATCGCGGACAGATTGGCCAGTTCTTTGGCGACGGTGCGTTTGCATACCAGGTTGTTACGGATACCGGCTTTTTGTGATAGCCGGTGGCTTTTGTATTGGTCGATCAGGGCGGGTGACAGGTTGTTGGGTTTCAGTTTGCCGAAGTGGGGGGCGAGGTTGTTCCAGCCTTGCAGCCAGGCTGATAGTGAGCGGGGTTGACGGTGGATGCCGTACCATTCAAGGAATTCGGGCAGGATCTGGTCCAAGGTGGGCGCGATGAGCGTGGAGACGGCCGGGCGGTGGGCGCGTTTGAGTTCGTTGTCATAGAGTTGCGCTTCACGGTCGCCGGGAAATTGTTTGACGATGGTGATCCGGTCTTTGCCGTGGCCGATTTCGATCTGATAGTAGCGCAGATCTCCGGGTTTGAGCTTATTGTTCTTGGTAGGATGGAGTCTGTAGCTCATGGTTTAAGGGGTTTCAACGTTTACTGTCCTTTATTTCTGCATCACTTCCACAACCCTCAATATTGCCGCCTGGCTGGTTTTGCTCAAATGCCGGAAGGCTTCCAGCAGCCGCTGCTCTTCGGGTGTGTGGCTGTCGGCTGGTTTTTTATCAGGTGGTTCGTCGTTACCGCGTAACAGCCAGTCCAGTGATACTTTGGCGTATTCGGCTGTTCGGATGGCCGCTTCGATGCTGATGCCTATGTCGCCGATTTCCCAGCCTGATATTGTGGCGGGACTGACGCCCAGTTGTTTTGCAAGTTGTTCCTGGGTCATTTTCTGGCTGGCGCGTATGATCCGGATCCGGCGGCCTATTTGTTGTTTTATGGTCATTGGGGCAATATAGCCCCGGTGTTTTGTACGTCAATTTATTCCAGTGATAATTTGTCTACAGCATTACTGTTGTTGTACATTAAAGAAATAGGGTTCACCCTAACTAACTGGAGGTTTCAACTATGAACAATTATTCAGATTTGGACAGAAGGAAAACGTACACCGAGCGCAGGGAGCAAACGCTCCTAAACAGGGTCAGGCGGATTATCTACAGCAGTATGCCGCCGTTGGTTCAGTTGCTGGCTATTGTGGCGCTAGTTTCGGTGCCCCGCAGGCGTTAGTATCGGGGGCAGTCAGGAGGCTGCCCCCTTTTTTTCGGCTCATCCCCGCGCGTGCGGGGAACATGGTCAGGCGGCATGTTTAAATTCTTCCCGGATCACCTGTCGCAGTACTTCGGCAATGGGTTGCTGCGGTTCAAATTGTTTGCGCAGTAGCTCATTCAGCACTGTCTGGTAGCCTTTGTTTTCGGCCTCGCCCCGCGCTTTGAGGAGTTCGAGTACATCAGCATCCAGGTAGGTGGTAATGCGAACTTTGCCGAGGTTGGGAATGACCGCTCCACGTTTACCGTTGCTGAAGTCGTATTCTGGTTTCATATCGGGATCAGGTTTCATACAATTTCCTTTCATGTTGATCTGCTTTGCGGGCTGAGATGATTCGAATGGTTGTTTCATCTGAATAGCAGTAGACCACAACCAGCAAACGACACTCCATGCACATGCCGATGGTAACAAAGCGCTGCTCTGTGTGGTCCGTGTCTTCGACTGTAATGGCAAAATCGTCATTCAATACGGAAACGGCAGAGGCAAAAGAGACTCTATGGCGTTTCAGGTTGATGGCTGCCTTGTTTTCGTCCCAGATGATATTCATAGTTTATTTATACATATATAATACATATATCGTTAAACCCTTTTTCACGGCAGTGGTTTCCCCGCCCGCGCTGCATCCCTCACCAGTTTATAGTATTCAAATTGATCATCTTCACTCATCTCCGCCATTTTTAGCACCATGGCCTTGATCAGGGGATAGCCCTTTAATATCTCCATCATTTCCTGCATCTCGGGCGATAGTTCGCCGGCCCTAACCAGGACTCCATCCGTCTGATCACCGGCGGCGTTGCTGTCTGTCATGTGCGTTTCATGGGTTATGGGAATGCCCCGCTCCCGCATAATCTCATGGGCCCGGCGCTCGATTGCAGCGGGGAGTCCTTTTTTGCGCCAAGCAGAAACAGCTTTATCTCCACGATTAAAGATCGCGCCCAATTCGGCATCAGTCACACACCCGAATATTTTCTTTAAAGAATCGGCACTTTCCATAAAAAACAGCCTTTCCTATTTTTGGTAGTTGACACTCTATTTAAAGTAGGATAGAAATAGAGTCACCGAGCAAATAATACAGACAAATTAATAAAATCGCAAAGAATATATAGGCGGTTTAAAAAAGAGGTAGCTATGGAACGTATCAAAATTTTGCATAAGGCCCGATTCCGTCTGAAAGACAGGGGTTTAAGCATGAAGGGCTGGGCGCGCGTG
>JANNSM010000256.1:0-2468 GCA_031402635.1 Bacteroidota bacterium
CCGTCGTCGAAGACCTTAAGGGCGACATGGATGAGCTTTTCATTCGTAACCTCACGCGAATGAGCGCGCCAAAGGCACGCTGGATCTATTGGCACCAGGTGATGTCGCTGATATTCTCCTATGCCGTCAAAAGCAGGAAGAGCAAGTAGAGAAGCCTGATCACAGTTATTTGTACTATCAAAAGATCAGCGAAAAAGCATCTGCCATTGTTTCCATAGAGGATTATTGGCTAGGATGATTCAATCAGATTTTTTCTGCCAGATCTTTGGTGCTAATATAAGGTCTCGTTTTCGTCTGCCCGGTCAAGAAGAGCCAATCCGTTGGAAGTACCGATCCGGTCGGCACCTGCCGCAATTAATTCCTCGGCAAATTGCCGCGAGCGAATGCCTCCCGCCGCTTTGATCCGGATGTTTTTGGGCAACTCCCGCCGCAACAGGCTTACAGCTTCAATTGTTGCTCCTGTCCCATGAAAACCTGTGGATGTTTTTACATAATGCACCCCGAGTTCAGCGGCAATTCCGCACATCCTGATGATTTCTTCATTGGTGAGCATCGCCGTCTCAAGAATGATTTTTAACACCCGGGTATTCATCGCAGCCAGGGTGGCCAGGCTCTGAATATCATCTCTGACGGTGCTCCACCGCGCATTTTTTACGGCTGCAAGGTTGATCACCATGTCCAGTTCATTGGCACCCTGCTCGAAAGCTTTCCGGGCTTCTTCCACTTTAGCCGATGTTGTCTGATAACCCATCGGAAAACCGGCAACGGTAACCACATTGACTTTGCTGCCCTCTAGCAGCGCTGCCGTGCGCTCAACGAAATACGGTGGAATGCATACACCGGCAAATCCATATGCGCGGGCTTCGTCGCACAACTTTTCAACGGCTGAGCCCAGCAGAACCGGACTCAGTGCGGTGTGCTCAATCCGGGAGGCCAACTCCTTCTGTTCGCGTTTCAAGGTGCCCCTGGTCTCTCGTTTGGGCTTACCGGAAGGTTCAGGCGTTGATGCCATGACACTGTTTGTATTTCTTTCCGCTCCCGCAAGGACACGGATCGTTTCTGCCAACTTTCTTTTCCGTTCGGATGACCTGCTGCACGCGTGGTTGGTCCTGGCCGGCGGCGGCAGCGGCTGCCTTGGCAATTTTTCCGTCGTCGTAAGCCTGTCCGCCATTTTGTGAAGCCGCCGCGGCGAGCGAGGGCCGGGCTTCAGCATGAGAAGCCTTCACCTGGCTCATGTCTGTTCGCTCCCGGCGCGCTTGCTGCACCTGCTCCGGTGACTGAATCGGTATGCTGCCTTTGTAAATGAAGGAAGTAACTTCCTGGTTAACCTCAGCGACCATCTTCTTAAACAGTTCGAACGCTTCGAACTTGTAAATCAGCAGCGGATCTTTTTGTTCGTAAACCGCGTTGCGGACTGCCTGGCGCAGATCGTCCATTTGCCGGAGGTGATCTTTCCAGAATTCGTCGATTACCGCGAGGGAAATCCCCTTTTCAAAAGCCGTGATGATCGCGCGACCCTGACTATCATAAGCTTCTTTCAGATTGACGGAAACATTCAGCGTTTTGCGACCATCGGTAAAAGGCACAACAACATTCTGCAGTTGTTCCCCGCGGCTAAGGAAGAGGTCCCGGATCAGCGGGAATGCCATGTCCATGAGCTTGCGCATTTTGCGCTGGTAGGCTTCCCGGGACTGGAGGTAAAGTTTCTGGGACAAATCGTCCAGTTTTCCCTTGCTGAACTCTTGTTCACTGATTTCCGGATCAATAGAGAAGAACCGGATCGCTTCCATCCGGAAAGATTCAAAGTCACCGCGTTCTTTTTGTTCGCGGACCAGTTCTTCGGCTAAATCCTGGAAGGTGTTGTTGAGGTCAACGGAAAGACGCTCCCCGAAAACGGCGTGGCGACGTTTCTTGTAGATCAGCTCGCGCTGGGAATTCATCACGTCGTCATACTCGAGCAGGTGCTTGCGGATGCCAAAGTTGTTTTCTTCGACCTTCTTTTGTGCCCGCTCAATTGACTTGGTTACCATGGAGTGCTGAATGACTTCACCCTCCTTGAATCCCATTTTATCCATCAGTCCTGCAATGCGGTCCGAGGTGAACAGGCGCATCAGGTTGTCTTCCAGGGAAACATAAAACTGAGAAGAACCGGGGTCTCCCTGACGGCCGGCGCGGCCGCGCAACTGTCGGTCAATACGCCGCGATTCATGCCTTTCGGTGCCAATGATGGCCAGACCGCCCGCCTCTCGAACGCCGGGACCAAGCTTGATGTCCGTTCCCCGGCCGGCCATGTTGGTAGCAATCGTTACCGCACTGGGCTTTCCGGCCCCGGCTACAATTTCTGCTTCCCGCTGGTGTTGTTTGGCGTTGAGCACATTATGGGCAATTCCCTTCATGCGCAGCATGCGGCTGAGCAGCTCGGAAATCTCCACCGAGGTGGTTCCTACCAGTACGGGCCTCCCTTTACC
>JANNSM010000257.1:0-8417 GCA_031402635.1 Bacteroidota bacterium
GACCGAGCAGGTGAAGCATCGGCAGCGAATGGGTTTGAAAAGAGGAGGACGCAAAAAGCCGTTTCCCGCTATTGCGGTATTGACTCAGTTTGCCTTCAAAGTGTTCGGTGGCGGCTGCGAGTTGGTCGGTCACCCGGCGAAATTAGGGCTGGACGGGGGAATGGGCGCGTCCGACTAAGCGGTCTCTGTTCTGGAAAAATATCAACAATCGGGAAACGGTTTTACCGGGGAATCGAAAGGGTGGTGGATCGGGTCTCAAATTAGCCCCATGAACCCTTCGCTGATTGCTTGTTTACGATTGCTCTTAGTGCTGTCGGCCATGATGATCCCTGCCCGGCAAACCGGCGCACACTGCGGGATGGCGGAATCCTGGTTCATGGAAGAAGCCGGCAGCAGCAGCCAGAAAGCCTGGGGCTTTTATGGTCACCGCAGGATTAACCGAATGGCTGTTTTTACGCTGCCGGAATCCGAACTCTTCGCCTTTTACAAACGCCATATAGCCTGGCTGGAAGAACATGCCGTGGACCCGGACAAACGCCGGTACGCTTTTAAAGAAGAAGCACCCCGCCACTTTATTGACCTGGATCGCTACGGTCCCTGGCCACATGATACGCTGCCCCGGCTCTGGGATACCGCTGTTGCGCGGTTTGGTGAAGAAGCGCTCACCGAAAATGGTATTGCCCCGTGGCATATTGAGCGAACCATGGGTATGTTGCGCAAAGCATTCCGGGATGGAAACCTCCGCATGATCTTGCGCCATTCAACGGACCTGGGGCATTACCTGTGTGATCTGCATGTTCCGCTGCACTGTACGGAAAACTACAATGGGGGAATGACGGGGCAACACGGCATCCACGGTTTCTGGGAATCAAGGCTGCCGGAGCTCTTCGCCGATCAGTACAATTACCTGACCGGACGCGCGGTTTACCTGCCGGATATCCGCGCTGCGATTTGGAACGCAGCTTTGGGCAGCTCGGCCGCTGTGGACAGCGTACTTCGGTTTGAACGGGAACTGGCCCTCTCCAGCTCCCATGATGCCCGGTATGCTTTTGAAGAGCGCGGCGAGCGGGTCATGCGGGTTTATGCCTTCGGTTATTCAGAAAACTATCACCTCATGCTCCGGGGAATGGTTGAACGGCGAATGATGGCTTCCATCCTGCAGGTTGGTAGTTTTTGGTTTACCGCCTGGGTTGATGCAGGACGACCACCCCTACCGACCGGAGAGTTGGAACCCCCCACCCCCCTGGAAAGATTGATGGAGCAAACGGTGGACAAGGCCTTTAACCAAGGCCGGATCGAAGGGCGGGACCACGACAATTACAGTGGAACAGAAGCGAAACCGGAAGAAGCGCCGCAGCAAAACGCCGCACCTTGAAGGGAGTGACCAGGCATGAAGTCTTGCAGACGGCCGGTAATATTGGTCAGGTGTTGAGCATGACCGGCATGACCAGCATCAGCAGCGATTCATCGTCGCTGGGCTCTGCGGGGAGCAGCAGGCCTGCACGCGTAGGAGTGGATAGTTCAAAGCGCACCTGGTCAGTATCCATAGCATTGATCATCTCCAGCAGGAACCTTGCGTTGAAGCCTATTTCCATGTCCTCCCCGTTGTACTCGCAATCAAGCCGCTCACTGGCCTCATTGGAAAAATCGAGGTCCTGCGCGGAAACCTGCAATTCACTGCCGGCAATGCGGAGCAGAACCTGGTGGGTGGTTTTGTTTGAAAAGATCATGACCCTTTTGAGGGTGTTGAGGAGTTCCGCCCTGTTGATCATCAGCGTCTTGGGGTTCTCCTTGGGAATGACGGCGTTGTAGTCCGGATAACGCGCGTCTATGAGGCGACAGATCAGATCCACTTGTTGAAATCGGAAAAAAGCGTTGGAGTTATTGTACGATATGCTCACCTGGGTTTCTTCAGAAGGCAGTGCGGACTTGAGCAGGCTGAGCGCTTTGCGGGGAACAATAAAGGAAGCCTGGTCCTTACTCACCACATCATTGCGGCGATACCTGACCAGTTTATGGGCATCCGTACCCACAAAGGTGATTCCGTTGGTTTCGAGCTGAAAGAACACCCCGGTCATGGCCGGGCGGAGCTCGTCATTGCTGACGGCAAAAAGCGTTTTGTTGATGGCCCGTTGCAGCCCTCCAGACGGAATGGTGAGTGCGGATACATTTTCGGCAACCGGGATTCGCGGAAAATCATCCCCATTCTCGCCGGTCAGTTTGTACTTTCCGCGGTCTGTGGTAATCTCAATGCCAAAGGTTTTATCGTCAATCCTGAAGGTGAGCGGTTGCTCGGGCAGCGTTTTGAGCGTTTCCACCAGAATACGGGCTGGGATGGCAATCATACCGCGGTCTCTGGATTCAATTTCGAGCGAAGTGGACATGGAAGTCTCCAGGTCTGTGGCCGAAATTTTGAGCTGATTGCCCTGAACTTCAAAGAGAAAGCCTTCCAGAATTGGCAATACAGTATTCGTACTGATCACCCCGTTCATCAACTGCAATTGACGCAGCAGGGCGGTGGTGGAGACGATAAACTTCATGCGGGGCGTTTTAAGGAAGACAAAGGTAAATGATTAGACCTAAAGCCAAACGACAACCGGGAATCGCTTGATTTTGTTCAAAACTCCGGGGATTACGGAGAAAAGTTTGCCAGCCGATCAACTTTGCCCATTGGGCTTGTCCCGTGTCAGTTGAGAGCTTTGAGTGCCACTTCCACCAACTCCCGGGATCGTTTGCGGTCTGTAGAAAGGACGGCGTGTCCGTGCAACGCGTAACACTGGGTAATCAGGAATTTTGCTGCCTCACGGGAATTGGTGGCAACTTTGCCCCGCAGCGGCGTCTTAGCTTGCTCAATACTGGTCCGGAAAGCCTTTTCAAGCGCGGTGTAATAGTCCCGCACAAGCTGGGCGACTTCTGGGTCACTATGGCCGGTTTCAGCAGCAGCTCTCAGCAAAAAACATCCACGGGCATCCGGCTGAGCATAAAACCGTTTGCGGGTCGCTTCCAGCAGGTTAAGCGGGTCTTCCTGGTTTCCTCCGCTTTCGGGAATAGGCCAGTTTGCAATGTATCTGGCCAGACTGTCAAGATACAATCTGCGCTTGTCACCAAAGGTATTGTAAAGACTTGCCCGGTTGAGCTGCAGTTCACTAACCAGCATGGACATGGAAACACCGTGATATCCGTGTTTGGCGAAAATACCAGCAGCCTGATCTAAAATCTGTTCAGGTTGAAAATTTTTATTGCGGGGCATCTGAGAGTGGTAAACACCTGATTTGAAAACGCAAAATAAGGTGCGCAATGTTTTCAAACAAGTCTTACCGCGAAGCCCCCGGCGGTTCCGGCTGATAAAAATAGCTGGGACCGATAAAGAGTTTACCGAAAACAAAATCCTGCACCAGGGCCAGATCCCGCCCTTCGTGAATGGAAGCGTAATATTTATCACGATCAAATTCAAGCGGATTTCCAAAGGGGTCAAACTGCAATTTGCTGCGCTGGTTGATCGGTCTGAAGTACAGGTAAACCTGGTTGACCTGTCCGCCCAGGTCTTTTACGTTCAGTGTGCAGATCGGCACGCTTGAAAGTACGGAGTCCCTTTTAGCCCAGTCATTCATGTAGGCCTCGGCGTTGATATTGCGGTAATGGCCCAGGTAAGCGAGGGTTGCACGAACATTCAATGTTTTTCCAAGAGAGTCCAGTTTGCTTGACAGGCTGTAGCGATTTTCGCCGGAGCGTTTTAGTACCCAGCTCGAATCCGGATTGGTAGCATAGGTTATGCTCAGTTCATCAACCTGTAGCGGGTGGTACCGAAATATATTTCGATCGCGCCAATCACTTTCTTCTACCAGATAGCGCGTCTGCAAAAAACCATCAAGACCGGGAATATGCACAACATAAGGATCTTTGCTTTTCTCCAGTTTCATGAAATTACCGCGGTTCCTCACCGTCGGCGGACCGACGTAATATGTCAATGCCCGCTTGCCGTCCTGATCATAGATTTCGACCTTGACGTGATTGCCCGCTATTTCCCGCACGGCCAGATCGTATTGAGCCTTATTGACCGGGTATTTGGTCTCTACCTGAATAAAGGTTGACAGCAGCGTTTCAATAGCATCTTTTCGCGCGGGAAATTTGCCGTTGACCATCCATGTGCCGTCGGGTTGCCGTTCAAGCAGCACTTCTTTTTTACCCAGATCAGCCAGAAATATTTTGGAGATTGTGGCGGTATCAGAATAAGCGAAGGCGTTTTGCGCCAGGGTCCGGCTGCCGATGGTTTTGTTCAGCACCAGGAACCAAACTGCCGCGCCCAGACCAGCCAGGATCAGGAAATAGTAGAGAATTCGCTTCATGACCTTTCCGTTGGTTTGATTCAGGCGGTGCCTTCCCGCAGGTTCCGTGGATCGAGCTGACCATACCTGCGGTAGCGGATCACGTTGTAAATTCCCCCGAAAACAAAGAGAATAATAATGGGAGCAATCACGCTGAAAAACGGCCAGTAATTCCTGCTTTCGCTGACCCGCCTCGGATCGAGGGGACGAAGGCGAACCACCTTGGCCCGCGATTCCATGAGTCCGTTCTGATCCGTAAGGTATTCTATGCAATTCAGCGCAAAATCCTTATTTGCGAAAATATACTGCTCGATTTGGTTGAGCCCCAGTGGGGCAATCCGGCCATCCGGGCTAACGGCGTTGCGTACAAGATCCCTGTCACCAACAACGATCTGGCGGCTTTCCTCACTCCGGGTTTTGAATTCATTGGATCCCACCCCCCGGCTGCTGAATTGCTCAGCCATGCTTTTCAACGAGCGAAAGGCTGATGGGAAAGAGCCTT
This sequence comes from Bacteroidota bacterium, assembly GCA_031402635.1. Taxonomy (GTDB): domain Bacteria; phylum Bacteroidota; class Bacteroidia; order Chitinophagales; family BACL12; genus WGOA01. The sequence goes on from JANNSM010000257.1 coordinate 4,828, forward strand.
CGAGCAATACCCCGACAGGCAGGTTTGAACGGTTGTACTGTTCATCACTCAATGGGGTGACCAACAGGTTGAAGCGGACCCGGACCGGATCAGGCAGAAAGCGCGCATTGGCCGAACTGCTCATCAACACGGTTTTTCGGACGCCGGGCACGGATACTGTGTCCACAGTAGAAACAAAATGCCCTTCCACAGCATCCAGATTGCGGGTAATCGGATGGCCTGGATTCAGGTTGGTCATGATGGGATCGTAGGGCCATGGCCGGTTCTCGTACTGGCCGCTGTTGCCCATAGGCACCGCGATCCTGGCACACTGGCGATCCTGAATCAGGTTTTCATTGACCCGGGCACCGTACTGAAACAACAAGTCTTCCACGTCGCGGGGCAGGGGATGGGTGAAAAACTCGCCCCTTATGCGGAGACTGTCAAATTCAGCCTGAACACCATCAAGGCACCAAAGCAGTCTGCCACCGCTCATGAGGTATTGGTCAATCTTGTATTTGTTGACCATTGAAAAAGGCGTGGAAGAACCGGCCAGGATAAGGACCTGGTAGCCCGAATCAACCTGGTTGATGGTGTTCAGATCAAAGCGGTCCACGTCGTAAAACTCGCGCAGGGAGTATTCCAGATCGAGAACTTCCAGGGTATCGAGCTCGCCCTGGCCTTCGACAAATGCGATTCGCGGTTTTACCGCTCGTGTGGCCCGAACAATGGCGCGGGCGAAATTGTACTCGAGCATGGCAACCGCCGCTTCGGGGTCATATTGCGGGGTGAGCACCGGCTGTGGAAAGTCAAGCAGAACCACCGGCTCCGGTTCCCCACCGCGGTACTCCAACTCGGCGTATGGAAACACGTAACTCTGCGAAAGCCCTTCCCCGGAAGTGGATGATGCGCGGAATTCTACCGGAAACAGGCTTCGCTCCTGCAGTTCTTTGTAAAATGCCAGGCGGTTATCGCGGTTGTTTAACGCGTTCGGATCCTCCAGCCGAAACACCAGATTTCCCCCGGCCTGGTCTTCCATTTGTTCCAGCAAACGAAACGTTTCTTCCTGAAGGCGGGCAAGATTCGGGGGAAGGTCGCCTCCCAGATAAACCGTCACCGCAATGATATCATCCAGATCGCGGAGCAGTTCCCGGGTGGGCTTTGCCATGCTGAACCGCTTTTCAGCCGTGAGATCAAAACGGGCATAGTAAACAGAACTCAGCACGTTCACGGCTGCCAGAATAGCCACCAGCAACAGCAATTGAAGCAGCGCAATTCTCCGGTTTCGGGTGCGTTTTTCCATTACCATTTGCGGCTGGCCAGTACGGTTTTTGTCAACAGAAAAAAGAATCCCGCCACACTGACGAAATAGATGATATCCCGCGTGTCAAGCAAACCAAGCGAAATGCTCCGATAGTGCGCGCCCATGCTGAGGGCCTGAAAGAACCGGTCGGCCGAGCCCGCGAAAACCGGAAGCACGGCCAGCGAATCAAAGACCTGGTAAATGAGAAAACAGGCGAACATGGACGCGATAAAACTGACGATCTGGTTTCGGGTCAGCGACGAAGTGAACATGCCCACAGAAACAAAACCCGCACCGAGCAAAATCAGCCCGATATAGGCGCCGATAATTCCCCCGGTATCAATATTGCCCGGCGGAGATGACAAAGCGCTGATGGCGAAAGCGTACACCACCGTGGGCAAAATTGAAAACACCACCAGGAAAATCGCGGCGAGGAATTTTCCGCCGATAATCTGCGTATCCGTTACCGGTTTGGTGGCCAGCAGTTCCATAGTACCGTTTTCGTTTTCTTCGGCGAAAGAACGCATGGTGATGGCGGGAATGAGGAGCAGCAAAACCCAGGGCGCAAATTCAAACAATGGCTCCAGTGTGGCGTAACCGCCGTCGAGGATGTTGGAATCGGGAAATATCCAGCAGATCAGGCCGTTGGCCAGCAGAAAAATGCCGATGACAATGTAGCCGATCAGGCTGCTGAGAAATAAGTTAACTTCTTTTCTGAAGATGGCGATCATAGAGGGGTGCCGGGAGTTTTGCCGGCTTATAGAGGCTTGTCCGGCGTTTCGGCGCCGGCGTGTTTAGTGGAATTTTCACCAGAATTTTCACCCGGAATTTTAAATTGTTCCGGTGATGCGTTTTGGGTAAGCTGCCGGAAGACGTCTTCGAGGCTGCGTTTTTCTTTTTCGGAGCTCAGCAGGGTTAGCCCTTTTGCGACCGCATACCGGAAGATCATTTCCTCCACGCCGGTTCCAGAAGCTATCGCTGCGTTTTCGTCAACATCCAGGCGCCAGCGACGTTGACCCTGAGGTTGAACACGGGTGACTCCCGGCAGCGCAGCCAACCCTGCCGGATCGGCATCTTCCTTGAATGAAACGGTGATGAAGACCCTTCCCGTAGCCGCTGCAGCGAGGTTCTCCGTTCGGTCATCGGCGACCAGACGCCCGCGGTGAATGATCAGGACGCGATCGCAGATGGCCTGTACTTCCTGCATAATGTGGGTCGAAAGCAACACGGTTTTTTCGCGACCCAGATCCCGGATCAGTTCGCGGATATCGGCCAACTGGTTGGGGTCCAGCCCGCTGGTGGGCTCGTCCAGAATTAAAACCTCCGGATCGTTGAGCATAGCCTGGGCCAGTCCGACCCGCTGGCGGTAACCTTTTGACAATTTCCGGATCGTCTTGTGTTGCTCCGGACCCAGCAAGGTGCGTTCAACCATTCGCCGGATCCGCGCCTCCCGGTTGCGCAATCCAAACAACCGTCCTACAAAATCCAGGTATTCCCCAACGTACATATCCAGGTAAAGCGGATTGTGTTCCGGCAGATAGCCAATACGCCGACGCACTTCCAGCGATTGTGTTTCTACATCAAAACCACAAACTGAGGCTTTGCCGGAAGTTTGCGGAATAAAGCCCGTCAGGATCTTCATCGTTGTGGACTTACCGGCACCGTTAGGTCCCAGGAAGCCGACGATTTCGCCTGCCCCTATGGAAAAACTGACGTGGTCAACGGCGTGTTGTTCGCCGTAAAGTTTGGTCAGTTGATCTGCTTGGATAGACATTGAGGGGTTTGGTATTGGACGTACAGTCAGTTGGGCAGATGGCCGCCGCCGCGTGCGGTGATCCGGCTGCTCCCTGACCCGGAGCATGGCCCTGGGACAGGCAAAAATAGAAACAATGCTGCTGGCAGGCACAGCAGGCTCCGGAACCACCTGTAGATATCCCCTTTGCCACCCTCTTACCGTACTTTTGCGCCCATGTCGGATCAGGATACTTTCAGGAAAATCATCTCCCACGCCAAGGAGTACGGCTTTGTTTTTCCCTCGAGTGAAATTTATGACGGACTGGGCGCCGTCTATGACTACGGACCGAACGGCGCTGAGCTCAAGCGCAACATCAAAGACTTTTGGTGGAAATCCATGGTCCAGATGCACGAAAACATTGTCGGGCTGGATGCGGCCATTTTTATGCATCCCAAGACATGGAAGGCTTCCGGCCATCCCGGTCCAGGGTCAACTCGCCGACGCCCTTGGCTGGGCTTTTGACCACGTGGCTTTCTTCATCGGGCGACAGATTGATGCGGAACTTGAGCGACG
>JANNSM010000258.1:0-1863 GCA_031402635.1 Bacteroidota bacterium
TGGCTGCCGTGCTCTCCAGGCGTTACCGAACCGGTTTCACCAAAGGCAACCTCAACAACCATATCGGGGTGCCGCTTTCGCTGCTGGCGATGGGACCGGATACCGAGTTTGCTGTGGTGGAAATGGGTGCCAACGCCCAGCGGGAAATTGCGGCTCTTTGCGCCATTGCCGAGCCGGATGCCGGATTGATCACCAATATCGGCGATGCCCACCTGGAAGGTTTTGGCGGTCATGCAGGCGTGAAGAAAGGCAAGGGCGAAATGTTTGATTTTCTTCGGGAGCGAGGCGGAACGATCTTTTGCTGGAGTGATTCCGAAGACCTGGAAGACCTGGCTTCCGGCTCTCCCCATATCGTTCGCTACGGAAGCGGCGCCAATGCCAGTGTGCGATACGAGCCGTTAAAAGACGGACTGTTTGCCGGGATTCGCCTGTTTTACTCCGATCCCTTTCCGGACTGGGAGCTTGAAATTCGCTCGCAACTGGTTGGCGGTTACAACACCGTAAACCTGGCGGCAGCGGCCTGTGTGGGGGCTTTTTACGGCGTGGAAGGCCCCTCGATCCGCGAGGCCATAGAGGCCTACCAACCAGCCAATCAGCGTTCTGAATGGCGTCGCCACGGCGACAATACCCTTTACCTCGACGCCTACAATGCCAACCCCACCAGCATGCGCGAAGCACTGATCAGCCTGCGGGATCTCCGGGGCGCGGGCGGCGCGGGCGGCGCGGGCGCAGCGGGTGGTGCGGGCGCGGGCGGCGCGGGCGCTGGCAGCCTGCCTTTTACCCGCAAAGGCGCCATACTCGGCGATATGCTTGAACTTGGAGAATTTACCCGGGCAGCGCACCAGGAAACCGCCGATTTAGCGGGTTCGCTGGGACTCAGCCTGTTGGTTTTTATCGGGCCGGAATTTGGAAAGGTCCGGTTGCCAGCCGGGTCACGGCATTTTGCCAGCTCCGAAGATGCGGCGGCCTGGCTGCGCGGTCAGCGCGTGTACGACACTGTCCTGCTGCTGAAAGGTTCGCGCGGGATCGGGGTTGAAAAAACGATGGAAGGGCTGAAGTAACGCAATCCTGCTTCCTTCAAATTGTCCCCTAAACGTTAAGCCGGCTCAATGCCTTCAACCAACGATCCGGCACTTCCTGACGGGTAGCCAGTTCGTAATCTTCATACGTACAGGGCAACAGAGCATGGCGCTCGTGGCGGTCGTCCGGTTTAAACGGCACTTCCATCCACCAGCGACCTGACCGGTCACTTTTTAAGAAAGTCAACTCATACCCACCGGCGTCCAGCGTTACCCGGTAGCGGGTGTACTCCTGAGAGTCCGGCCGTGGCAGATCATTCTTGCGGTTGTAAAAACCATCCACAAAATACCAGATCATTTGTGCGGCCAGTGCAGCTCCCAGACTGCGCCGGTCCAGATCAGGCTCATAACCGAACAGGCCGAAGCAGCTCAATTTATCACTGAGTCCGGCATAGCGGGCAATTTGGCAGGCTTCCTCCCCGGTCAAACCATTTGGTCCGGTTAGGCTATGGGCAGGAAAATCGGATGCGCGAAGGGCCAGAAGATCAAAGCTCAGCACATCGGCATCCCGAACCGCGGGCTCAACCATCCGCATGTTTTCGCGGAGCTGACCCAGACGGAGATGGTCAAAGTGCAAGCGATCCATGCTTTGGATCATGGCAGGCGAAATAAAATGGCTCTGGTAACCGATCTGGGTGAAATTGAACAGCCATGACGGCTCCCGGTCCAGAACATGCCACATCCAGGTCCTTGCATTCACCTCTTCTCGGTCAATCAGGTCAATGAAGGCATCAACGGATACCAGATTAACCGACTGGCTTCTGGCTTCATATGCTTCGTAAAT
>JANNSM010000259.1:0-1972 GCA_031402635.1 Bacteroidota bacterium
GGGCCCTTGCCGTCAATGGGTTCGCCCAGCGTATTGACCACGCGGCCGAGCATTCCTTCACCTACGCGAATGGACGCGATGATGCCGGTACGCTTGACGATGTTGCCTTCCTTGATCTCGTCAGAAGGGCCCATCAGCACCACCCCAACGTTGTCTTCTTCCAGGTTGAGCACGATAGCCCTCACACCGTTTTCAAACTCAACCAATTCACCGGCTTTGGCATTAGTCAGGCCGTAAATCCGGGCGATCCCGTCTCCAACCTGGAGAACGGAGCCGATTTCTTCCAGGTCAGCAGCGGATTGAAAGTTGGAAAGCTGTTGGCGGAGAATCGCAGATATTTCGTCGGGTTTCACTTCTACCATGGCGTGATTTTTTCGGGCTGGGTCCTGGGTAACAAAAAAATTGAGTGGGCCGGTTGGCGGGTGTTCCGCTCCCGGCTTTAGTATCGCTTGACGTAAGTATTTTGGTCAAATTCCTTGCGCAGCCGGGTCAGGTTGCGAAGAATGCTGGCATCGTATTGTTTGTCGCCGTACCGGATCACATAGCCTCCGATCAGGTCCGGGTCAACGGAAGTTTCCAGCTCTATCGTGGAGTCTTTAGATTCGCGGAGACTTTCCGCTACAGCCTGTTGAAGCGCGGGGTCTATGGCAACGGCGGTGGTAATCCGCACAGATTTGATGTTCTTGTAGTCGTTGTAACGCTGCAGGTAAACCTTGATGATTTCCAGCAGATGCTCCTCGCGGTGTTTTCGCACCAGAATCTCGATGAAATTCATCAGGATCGGGTGAATCCGGCCAGAAAACACTAAATCCAGAATCGGCATCTTCTTTGCTGGATGGATAATGGGGCTGCGAAGCAACCGGAGCAGTTCCGAATGACCGGAAATGATGGTATGTGTTTTTCGCACGTCTGCCGTCAGCGCATCGAGCTCACCCTTTTCCAGGGCAAGATCCATGAGGGCTTTTGCATAACGATTGGCAAGTCTTGTGGATGACATATTACGGTCAGTTCAGTTTGAATTCATCCACCAGGCTGCTGATATAAGTCTCCTGCTCATTTTTGTGCTGCAACTCCCGGCGAAGCACTTTTTCAGCGATATCAAGTGCCATTTTGCCCGCTGAGTTTTTCACATCAATAAGGGCGGCCATTTTCTTGTTTTCGATCTCCTGGGCCGCGCTGGCAACGATCCGGTCGGCTGCCTCTTTGGCCTTTTCCTGGGCTTCCTCAATCATGTTGTTTGCCGTGACCCGGGCTTCCTGCACAATGCGGTTACGCTCTTCAGTAGCCTGAATCAGCATGCGCTGGTGATCCGATTGAAGGGAAGCCATTTCGGCTTTGGCCTTTTCGGCCATCTTCAGGCTTTTTTCAATCGTATCGGACCGTTCCCTCAGGGACTTATTGATTGGGCCAAAAGCGTAACGGCCGAGGATAAACCACAGCAGTACAAAGGTCAACACAGTCCAGAAAAACAGACCGAAATCCGGCGTAATCAGGCTGAAGGCGTTGGCGAGAATGGCCATGGTATCAGATTCCGTTTAATAGAAAGAGATCGTTTGAAAGAAGGGGAAGGCGCACCCGGCCAACCGCCGGGAAGCGCCTTCCCCGATGGGAGTGCTATCCGCCGGCCTGAAGCAATGCCACCACCACAGCAAAGAGGGCAACACCCTCAACCAGAGCCGCGGTGATAATCATGTTCGTGCGGATCATGCCTTCGGCTTCGGGTTGGCGGGCCAGCGCTTCGATCGCGCTTCCACCAATCCGGCCGATGCCAAGTCCTGCGCCAATAGCTGCCAGACCGCCACCTACGGCACCAATGCCGTTGAGCGAGTCAAGCATGAGAACGGTCAGAAGGTCCATATCGGGAATTTTAGGGTAACCGTTAAAAATGCGATGGTCAGTGGTGTTCGCTGTGGTCTTCAACCGCCATGCCGATGAACAGCGCCGACAGCATGGTGAAGATGAAAGCCTGCAG
>JANNSM010000260.1:0-1720 GCA_031402635.1 Bacteroidota bacterium
CAGCACCATGGCGGTCGCGATCCAGCAGGGGAAACCCTAACTCTCGCTCAAGGTCCGCGATGACTTTCGATACGACTGGCTGGGAGATGGCGAGATGACGGGCGGCCTTTGCCATACTGCCCTGCTGAGCGACCGCTTGCAGAATGTGGAGATCGCGCAATTTGATGCGGCGACCGATGCGGTCTGACCAGTCCATGCGCGCTCCCGAAGATCGATAGCTGATCGACTATACCAGCCTCCAATCTTAGAACTATGCAAGTTTCACGAAACCGCGCACGGTCTGCGCTCTTAATGAATCCGGGAGCGTCAGGACGGCAGGGAATGCACCGGATGAGAACGGTACTCCGTTTTGCCATTCTGGAGGCAAAAATTCACGATCTCGAATTGATTGAACTGGGTTTGCGCGGTAAAATGGAAGATTCCCGGGGTTAAAAAAGGAACTCCTCTGGGTGTGGTTTCTGCTTTTCCCCGGTTATAAATTTTGAATACCATCCATCAAACATGACAATATGGCCGTTTTAAAGTGCTAAATTTTATTTAAGATGCCATAATGGCACTTTATAAAGAATTCAAACAGTAATCCTGGCAGAAAAATCGCGTTGAACGGCAGTGGCACAGGGGTTGATTGGAGGGTATTACGTTGCAAAGCGCAGCATTGTAATCAACTTCTGAAAAACACGTAAAATCCATAATCATGAACCTGGTTAGAATCAGAACCCCCCGCCCCGAGTTGGCCCCCTTCTTTAGCGCCTTTGATGATTTTTTTGCCCGTCCTTTCGATGAACTGCCTTTGAATCAAGGCGGTCAGGCTTTTCGCCCGGCAGTAAACGTATTGGATAATGCGGATCATTTCGCCATCGAAGTGGCTGCTCCCGGACTGAACAAATCAAACTTCAACCTGCACGTTGAAAAACTTACGTTGACGATCAGCGCGGAAGTCGAAAAACGCAACGAAGAAACCAAACCTAACTTCACGCGCCGGGAATTCAGCTTCCAAAGCTTCAAGCGCAGTTTCACGCTGCCTGAGTCCGTGGACGTCGAAAAGATTGCCGCGAATTATGAAAACGGCATCCTGAAAATCCGCCTGCCCAAACGCGAAGAAGCTCAGGTGAAGGCAGCCAGGACCATTGAAATTGTTTAAGGGCTCCGGTCGTTTCGCCTGAACCGCAAGGTCAACCCTGCGGGGTTTAATTAAAGTCAGGATGGACCGCTCCAAAGGGGCGGTTCATTTTTTTATGGCTATTTAATACTGCCTGTTTAAGACTGTCTGTTTAATACCCGAGAATTTCCATCATGGCTTCGGGTTGCTGCGATTCGGCAAAAACACGGTAAATCTCGGTGCCATTTGCGTCCCGGTCAATCAGCAAATGCTGTGGGGAAGGCAGCAGGCAATGCTTGAGTCCGCCGAAACCGGAAAGGGCTTCCTGGTATGCGCCCATGTTGAAAAATCCGATATACAGCGGCTCGCCAAGATCAATTTCCGGGAGGTAAACATCCTGTTCGTTCACTTCCTGGTTGTAGTAGTCAATCTGATCGCAACTCTGCCCCCCGATCTGAACCCGCTTGGCCGGGTTCTGCCACTTGTTGATCGGAAGCACCAAAAATCGCTGACCGATACCGTAAATATCAGGCAGCGTATTCATCAGGGAAGAGTCAATCATGTACCAGGTTTCCCGGTCATTCTGCTGCTTTTCACGAACCACCGAAAAGAGCAACGCAC
>JANNSM010000261.1:0-2404 GCA_031402635.1 Bacteroidota bacterium
AGCAGGGCAATAACGGATTGCGGGATCTCTTTGGGACACTCTGCAGAACAGGCTCCGGTATTGGTGCATGCGCCAAATCCTTCCTGGTCCATTTGGGCTACCATTGCTTCAACGCGGAGGGCTGCTTCCGGACGGCCTTGCGGCAGCAACCCGAGGTGGCTGACCTTGGCGCCCACAAACAACATTGCCGAAGCATTTTTACAAGCGGCTACACAGGCCCCGCAACCTATGCAGGCAGCGGCATCCATCGCCTCATCAGCGCGGACTTTGGGAATGGGAATGGAGTTGGCATCCTGAGCCTGGCCGGTGCTTACGGAAATATAACCGCCCGCCTGGATGATCCGGTCAAACGCCGACCGGTCTACGACCAGGTCGCGGATCACCGGAAACGGCTTGGCTCTCCAAGGTTCAATGGTGATGGTCTGGCCGTCGTGAAAACTGCGCATATGCAACTGGCAGGTGGTGGTCTGATCAGGGCCATGTGGATGACCGTTGATGTACATACTGCACATCCCACAGATGCCTTCGCGGCAATCGTGGTCAAAAGCCACCGGTTCCTGGCGGGCATCCAGCAACTGGTTGTTAAGCATATCCATCATCTCCAGGAAGGAACTGTCCTTGCTGACGTTGTCTAACGGGTAGGTCTCAAAGTTGCCTTTGGCGCTCGCGTTTTTTTGTCTCCAGACTTTGAGGGTGAGCTTCATACGGGTGTCTTTTAATCAGACCATCATCAAACGTAAGACCGGGTTTTAAGTTCAATATTTTCGAATACGAGTTCTTCCTTGTGCAGATTGGGTTCCGAGTGCTCACCGGTGTATTCCCAAGCCGCCACGTAAGCGTAATGCTCATCATCGCGCCGGGCTTCTCCCTGATCGGAATACTCGTCTCGGAAATGCCCTCCGCAGGACTCGTTGCGGCTTAGCGCGTCTCGAATCATCAAATCGCCCAGTTCAATAAAATCGGCGACGCGGCCCGCCTTTTCCAGCTCAGGATTGAACTCGTCGGCGCTTCCGGGAACGAAAAGATCAGACCAGAATTTCTCGCGCACATCGGCGATCAGGTCCAGCGCTTTTTTCAGACCCTGCTCATTGCGGGCCATGCCGCAATAATCCCAAATAATCAGACCGAGCTGGCGATGAAGGCTGTCCACGGAATGTTTGCCCTTCATGTTCAGGAAGCGATTCATTGTGTCGCGAACATTTCGCTCGGCTTCATCAAACTGCGGATGGTTGATGTCTACCTTGGGCGACCGGATTTCCTTGCTCAGGAAAGTGCCGATGGTGTAGGGAATGACGAAGTATCCATCTGCGAGCCCCTGCATCAATGCGGAGGCGCCGAGCCGGTTGGCGCCGTGATCGGAGAAGTTGCATTCGCCCAGGGCAAAAAGTCCCGGGATGGTTGTCATGAGGTTGTAATCAACCCAGGTGCCCCCCATGGTGTAGTGCACCGCGGGAAAGATTTGCATGGGCGTTTTGTAAGGATTTTGCGCGGTGATCTTTTCATACATGTCGAAAAGGTTGCCATAGCGCTCCCGGATGACGTGCTCTCCGAGTTGCTGAATCGCATCGCGGAAGTCAAGAAATACTGCCTGTCCGGTATCGTTAACTCCCCGGCCGTCATCGCAAACCAGTTTGGCTGCCCGGCTGGCTACATCACGGGGTACCAGGTTGCCGAAAGCGGGATACATCCGCTCCAGATAGTAGTCCCGCTTATCGTCCGGCAGGTCTCCGGGCATAAGGCTGCCATCCGCAATTTTACGGGCATCCTCTTTGGTTTTAGGAACCCATACCCGGCCATCGTTTCTAAGACTTTCGCTCATCAGGGTCAGCTTGCTCTGGTGCTCGCCTTTGACCGGGATGCAGGTGGGGTGAATTTGCGTAAAACAGGGATTGGCGAAAAGCGCACCGCGCTTGTAGGCTTTCCACGAAGCGGTGACGTTGCTGCCCATGGCATTGGTGGAAAGGAAAAACACGTTGCCATAACCGCCGGTAGCCAACACAACAGCGTGCGCACCGTGTCGCTCGAGCTTGCCGGTGACCAGGTCGCGTGCGATGATACCCCGGGCCTTACCGTCAATGATCACTACGTCGAGCATTTCGTGGCGGTTGAACATCTTTACCCGGCCGTGAGCAATTTCTTTACTCAGCGACTGATACGCGCCAAGAAGAAGTTGCTGCCCGGTTTGGCCGCGCGCATAAAAAGTCCGGGAAACCTGCACCCCGCCAAAAGAGCGGTTGGCCAACAGCCCGCCGTACTCGCGTGCAAAGGGAACCCCCTGCGCCACACACTGGTCAATGATGGCGGTGGAAACTTCAGCCAGGCGGTACACATTGGCTTCGCGCGAACGGTAATCACCGCCTTTTATGGTGTCATAGAAAAGCCGGTACACCGAATCGCCGTCGTT
>JANNSM010000262.1:0-1725 GCA_031402635.1 Bacteroidota bacterium
GTCATGACGAATCAAAGGCTTATAGGGAGAAGGCCAAGTCTTTGTCTGAAAAGAATAAAATTATGCCAACTACAAAAACCGCTAAAACCAAACTCATTGAAAAGGTCTCCAGCTCAATTTCAAAGGCGAATTCACCCCGCAATGAACTGGTGGAAGCGCTACAAAGGCAATCGTCGAATGCTTTTGTCCTTTACGCAAACTACAAGCACTATCACTGGCAAACATTCGGCCCGCTATTTCGTGATTTGCATTTAATGTTCGATGAATTTGCCGTAGAAGTTTTGGAAACAGTGGACGTGTTGGCTGAAAGAGTACGGATGATTGGGCAAAATCCTGTCTCCGATTTAGCTTCTATTTTGTCAACCGCTTCAATTAAGTCAGCGCAAAGTAACCGTAATATGCGTGAAATGATTGAAGAAGGGAACGCAAATCTAATCCTGGTGATTCAAGAAATGCGTCAAGGCGCAAAACTAGCTGAAGAAAACGATGATCCCGGCACGGTGGATATTTTTTCCCGCTTTGTGCAAATCCATGAGAAGCATGAGTGGTGGTTGCGGGATATTTTGGAAAAAAGTGATGGACTAACGTAACCGCTAACCTCGCATTTCTGACCATTTTCATTACTTCGGAGAGGTATAATGACTTACAAAAATATAAAAATCATCAAAAAGGCTGAGTTAGATCACGATACACAAACCCCAAAGTTGAAAGAAACGCCTACTCCCACACTTTCGCAAACCGTCAATTGTTGGGTTCAGGAATGGCGCCAACAAAAACAAGTTAAGGCGAAGGCTTCTTATCGCCAGTTTTTTGGTGATTCCCAACCTTTGCCAAAACATTCATAAGTGGGCCTGAACAAGTCAATTCCCGCAGAACCTAACCCTAGAGCAAGCAAGTGGAAACAATAGTGGACAACAAGATAGCGATTGACGAGGCGCGCCGAACCGCGCAATACGAGAATGTGAAAGGGCAAGCCGAAGCTGGTGTAAATCAGCAAATCCTGAGCCAGACCCAACAGGTCACGCCACAAGAAGCAGCCCCTATCGAACAGTTTTCACAGAACTTAAAGCAGCAAGCAGTCGAAAATCTTGCCGCCACCGAACAGGAGGTGGCGCGCGGGCGCGTTTTAGCGCGTGTGTCCCAAGTAGTGATTACTTGTTTTATGTAATTTATTCGCTTTTAGGGATTCGCCTTTTGCTTAATTTGATGGCGGCGCGTAAAGGGGCCGGGTTTGTGCAATTTGTTTACTCCCTATCCGACCCTTTTTACGTTCCGTTCAAAGGAATAGTAGCCAGTCCGTCAGTAGATGGCGGCTACACTTTGGCCTTGCCTATTGTCGTCGCGCTGATTGTTTATTTTTTACTGCATCTGGGCATTAACGGCTTATTGCGGTTGGGCGCACACCGCAAAGTAGCTATCTGAAATTTGTAGCGTGAACAAGCTTAGAAAGGAGATAAGTCATGTTGTGGACAGTTTTCGTTGTTTTACTGGTTTTTTGGATGCTGGGGATGGTGACTTCTTACACGATGAATGGTTTTATTCATATTTTGCTGGTCATCGCGGCAGTAATGGTTCTCTTACGAGTAATTCAAGGGCGCCGGCCAATCTAATAGCCTGGCAATAGAAACTGCTCTGGCTAGAACTTCGCGTCAATTCAGTTTAGGACTCCCCTTTTCAAGTTAGCTTGATACCTAAAATAACGTTAGCCGCGAGAATTCTCGCGGC
>JANNSM010000263.1:0-3165 GCA_031402635.1 Bacteroidota bacterium
AACGCGCCGGTTGGATAAATACTTCAATGCAACCCTGAGTCTGGTCGAAAATCGCCTTGAGGAACACCCATACCGCGATGCGGATTTTCAGGGGATGCGTTTTCAGATTGAAGAGGCGCGTTTTCAATTTAACAGCACCCGAAAAAGTCATCAGACTCAAACCAACCTTCAGCAGGTTGTGGACTCTCTGGACGTGTATTTCCTGGCCAACAAGTTGCGGTACAGTTGTGAGATTCTGAACAACAAAGGCGTGGTCAATGTGGATTACGACTTGTTTCTGCTCGATGAGATTCAGCATTTTCTCGGTGACCGAAACCTTGAACGCTATCCGGTCATTGCCATTTACCACCAGATTTTGCGCACACTTCGGGAGCCTGCGCAAACCGCTCACTATTACCGTTTGCTGAAACTTTTAGAAGAACACCGCCACCTGTTCCGGCCTCAGGAAGTGTTTGACATGTACGTCTATGCCAAGAATTATTGCATCATTAAAATCAACAAGGGCGATATCAGTTTCACGGAAGAACTTTTCGGATTCTACAAGATCATGCTGGAAGCTGGTATACTTTTTCGCGACAGCCGGATCACACAATGGGACTTTAAAAACCTGGTTTCGCTCGGTCTTCGCCTTGAAAAATTCGACTGGACCAAGGATTTCATGGACCGGTATAAAGAATTCCTGGATCCTGCTTACCGAGAAAATGTCTGGTCGTTCAATATGGCCAATCTTGAATTTCACCTCGGCCGTTACGACCAGACTCTCCGTTTATTGCAGGAAGTAGAGTTCACCGATGCCTACTACCACCTCGATGCAAAAACGTTGCTGCTGAAGACCTATTATCAGACGGCTGAATGGGAAAGTCTGCAGTCGCTGATTGAAGCATTCAAAGTATATCTCAAACGGAACCGGCATATTTCCAATTATCAGCGAACGGTGTATGGAAATCTCGTTCGATTTGTCGCCGTGCTGCTCCGGTATAAACGCGGTCGAAAAGTAAATCTTCAGGAATTGGCCGAAGAAATTGAAACCTGCCGGGAAATCGCCAACATCATCTGGCTCAAGGCAACGGTAGAACGGGAAAAGGCAGCGGAAAATCTACGGCCCGCCAGGCAAAGGCGCAGTTGAAAACCCGCTTTGAGCTCCGCGGACCCGCGGGTAAAATGGGGATAAATATTGGTCTGATCTGAGCGTTCCACCGGTCCCAATACCGCCACCGATAGCGTAATTTTGTACTCTGATTTAACGTCTAATTTTCCCGGTTATGGCTATCCCGAATTCCGACCAGTTTGCTAACCGTCACCTCGGTCCCCGCCTGCACGAACGCGACACCATGTTGCACCGGATTGGTGTTGCGAGCCTGGAAGAATTAATGGATCAGGTTGTTCCCGCAGACATCAGACTGAAGCGTCCGCTACAACTGCCCGCCGCGATGACGGAGTACGAATACCTGGACCATATCCGGCAGGTAGCGGTGATGAATAAGGTCGCTAAAAACTACATCGGGATGGGCTATCACCCGACCATTGTGCCTGCCGTAATTCGCCGGAATGTGTTCGAAAATCCGGGCTGGTACACACAATACACCCCTTACCAGGCAGAAATAGCCCAGGGGCGAATGGAGGCGCTGCTGAACTTTCAAACGATGATTTCCGATCTGACCGGGTTGGAGATCGCCAATGCATCGCTGCTTGACGAAGGCACCGCTGCCGCAGAAGCCATGCTGATGTTCTTCCATGAAGTGAACAAGCGCAAGGTAGAGCGCCCGGTTTTTTGGGTCGAAGAAAACTGCCTTCCTCAGACCATAGAGGTGGTCCGCACCCGTGCTGAACCCCTGGGCATCACGATAGCACTTGCGCCGTTGGAAGGGATACATCCGGATGAAAATACCTTTGGAATACTGCTGCAATATCCCGGTCAGGATGGCGCATTGCGCGATCCCCAGGCCGTGATTGCCCAAGCCCATGAAGTCGGTGCATTTGTTGTGCTGGCCTGCGATCTGCTGAGCCTTGCACTCCTGAAGTCTCCCGGGGAGATGGGGGCTGATGCTGCCGTGGGCAGCGCACAGCGCTTTGGAGTCCCAATGGGCTACGGCGGACCCCATGCCGCTTTTTTTGCGACACACGAAGATTTCCGGCGACAAATCCCCGGCCGCATCATTGGTGTTTCTCTGGATCGGGCCGGCAAGCCCGCGTTGCGTATGGCTTTGCAGACCCGCGAGCAACACATCCGTCGCGAAAAAGCCACTTCCAACATTTGTACCGCCCAGGCATTACTGGCCATTATGGCCGGGATGTACGCCGTTTACCACGGGGAGCACGGCATCAGGGGAATCGCCAAAAAGGTTCACGAGGCCGCTGTCCGTTTGGAAGCATCGCTCACCGCACTGGGTTACGAGCAGCGAAATGAAGCCTTCTTCGATACCCTGCGCATTGCGCCGGGCCGGGCCGGACACGACATGGAAGCGCTTGCCGAAAAGGCCGAAAAAGCGGGAATCAATTTCCGCTATTTTGACAACGGCGATATCGGAATCAGTATGCACGAAGCGGTGCGCGATGAAGACCTGGCGGAAATACTCCGGCTCTTCCACAGCACACGCCAGAACGACCCCGATCCGGTGCTTGCCCACCCACCGGCCGGCTCTAAAGTGCTCGACGGGCTCCACCGCGAGAGTCGCTTTCTGACCCATCCCGTCTTTTCGACCTATCATTCCGAAACAGAAATGATGCGCTACATCAAGCGGCTCGAAAACCGGGACCTCTCCCTGATGCACAGCATGATCGCCCTGGGCTCCTGTACCATGAAGCTCAATGCCGCTGCAGAACTGGAGCCGGTGAGCTGGCCGGAATTTGGATCGCTCCATCCTTTCGCTCCGGCTTCACAAACTGCCGGTTATCAGCAAATCATCCTTTCGCTGGAGAACTACCTGTGCGAAATCACTCGTTTTGCGGCCTGTTCCCTTCAACCTAATTCGGGGGCGCAAGGTGAATATACCGGTCTGATGGTTATCCGGGCTTACCACCGGGATCGCGGCGATTCGCACCGGAATACAGTGCTCATTCCCTCGTCTGCACATGGAACCAACCCGGCCAGTGCAGTCATGGCTGGAATGCAGGTCGTGGTCGTTGCCTGCGATGATCAGGGCAATATTGAACGAAGCGACTTGC
>JANNSM010000264.1:0-12001 GCA_031402635.1 Bacteroidota bacterium
GGAGCATTGATTCGCTCAATGGCCGCCAGCACATTGCGGTAGTTGAGTAGCGGCTCGCCCATGCCCATGAACACGATATTGGTCAGCGGGCTGCCGTGCATTTCCTGGGCAATCCGGTTGAGGATCACCACCTGGTCATAAATTTCTGCAGGCTCCAGGTTGCGTTTTAGTGGAAGGAATCCCGTTGCACAGAACGAACAATTCAGGCTGCATCCCACCTGTGAACTCAGGCAGGCGGTCATGCGGTCTCCGAGTCTTTCTTCTGCTCTCTCGGTTGAAGGGATCAATACTCCCTCCATAAAATGGCCGTCAAACAACCGGAAACGGCACTTCACGGTGCCGTCTGCGCTGCGCTGCTCGG
The DNA here is from genome assembly GCA_031402635.1 of Bacteroidota bacterium. Taxonomy (GTDB): domain Bacteria; phylum Bacteroidota; class Bacteroidia; order Chitinophagales; family BACL12; genus WGOA01. The sequence goes on from JANNSM010000264.1 coordinate 362, forward strand.
TGTCCACCACAATTGGCCTGAATTCAAATTGCTCTTCCAGGCGGCTGCGAAAAGCGCTGGAAAGATTGGTCATGGCCGAAAAATCGGTCGCGCTGCGCTTCCAGATCCATTCATAAATCTGTGCTGCGCGAAACCGTTTTTCGCCCAATTCCTGAACGTAAGCTTCCAGTTCACGGATGGTCAGAGACCGGATATCTCTCCTGTTTTCGTTCGCGTTTTCCTTCCGGCTGTCCGAAACTTGCATTCGGCAAAGATACGCCAGTGCGGTCCTGTCGTGGCAGTGATCAATACGGAAGCTCTGCAGCTGGCTCGTCCAGCCCCAGCGTTTCGTGCATGGCAACGTAGAAGGCAATGGAGGAAACCGGAATGCTCACCAGCAAGCCGACCAGGCAAACCAGCGCCCCGGCTATATTCAGCAGCAGGCCAGCCACCAGAAAGAAGCCGAACATTCCCCACCACTGCTTGTGAATGATTTTGCGGCTTAGGTCAAGCGATTCGTAGGGGCCCTTCCCGAAAAAGAAAAGGAAGTATGGTCCCCAGGCAAAAGCGATGGCCAGATAAATACCCGGTAAAACCAGAAAAACCATACCAAGTACTACCAGAACGGCGTAAAGCAGGTAAACGGCGATCACTTCGCCAGCCATTTTGTACCCACCGAAGACATCCGTGAAGGTGTATGATTCGTTCCGCATAATCTTCCTGGCCAAAATCGGATAACCCATTTGCATGGGCATTAGCACAAAGGCCACGCCCACAGAAAGCACCACGCTGATGAAGTCGCCGAACAAGGTGCCGAGCATTTGAACACCAAAACTGATTCCCTGCGAAACCAGTAAAAGCCCGATAAAGTAGCCGGGTTCCTTCTGAAAAACTTCCCAGGCTTTGCGGATCCAGCCGCCGGTATCCACGGTAAATCCGGTCTGCATCAACTCGGCACACCGGGCGTCCAGGTCGACAGCGCCTCCCTGGCTATGCTGTGGTTGATCTAGGATAGGTTCGCTCATGGTTTAGTTGGTTCCGTTGGAGAAATCATGGAAGGCGCTGCTAAGATGCAATTACTTCGAATTAAAAATAGTAAACGCATGTAGTTTTAACGCCGTGCAGCAAAAAATTGCCGTTTACCGGGCAGATCGCGTCTTTACCGGCAACGGCCAATGCCTGGACGGCTACGCGGTTGCTATACGCACTGATACCGGTGAAGTATTGGATTTGCTGCCACCCGAAGAAGCGCCCGATGCGTTATACCAACCGGGCAGCCTTGCCCCTGGATTTATCAATGCTCACGCGCATCTGGAGCTGAGCCATTTGAAAGATCGGTTTGCGCGCCATAGCGGGCTGGTTCCTTTTCTGGAGCAGGTGACCCGGCTCCGCACCGCCGATCCCGAACAAATTATGGATGCCCTTCGCGCTGCCGAACTCGCGCTGAGGCTCGGCGGGACCGTTGCTGTGGGTGATATTGTCAACACCACGGACAGCCTTTCCGTCAAGCTTGATAGCCCGCTTAAATTCCACACGTTTGTGGAGTTGTTTGGCATGACGGAGGCCGGTGTTCAGACCGGTTTGCAGCGGGGACAGCCGGTGTTGGACGCATTCCGTCGCGCGGGGATGGGGGCGTCTTTCAGTCCGCACGCGCCGTATTCGGTCCATCCGCACCTGCTTGCCGCCATTTCACAAACTGCTGCGGGCAGCCCGTTCAGCATTCACATGCAGGAGAGTCCTCAGGAAGAACTGCTGTTCCGTTTGGGCAAAGGGGAATTTCCAGGGTTCTACCGGCGGCTGGGTATTGCGGCAACGCTTCCAGCTCCGGGAGAGTCTTCGTTGACCGCCACCCTGCGGGCAATCAACGTGCCTGGCCGGCTGATGCTGGTGCACAACACGATGGCAGGCGCGGCCGATCTGGACCAAGCGGCTGAATCTCCGCATGACGTCTGGTGGTGCCTTTGTCCCGGGGCAAATTTGTACATCGAAAACCGGCTTCCCGATGTGCCGCTCTTTCGCCGTTATCCGGAACGTGTGCTGGTCGGTACGGATTCTCTGGCATCCAATACCGGGTTGTCCGTTTTGGAAGAGCTAAAAATCCTGATGGCCGCCGACCCCGGCCTCGAGCCCGCGCTGGCGGTGCAATGGGCTTCTGGCAACCCCGCCCGCTATTTCGGGTGGGACGATCATCTCGGCAGCCTCGAACCCGGAAAATCACCCGGCCTTGTGTTGATTCACCCGGCTGCGGATGGCCGGCCAATCGGCCCGCAGTCCCGGTCGGAGGTGTTGGTGTATTTTAGACATTAATTATTTTTTATTGCATAAAGTTTTGTTTTTCATAAACGCAAGCGAAATATTCGCTTAGCTATTTAGTTGATAGACAATATTTTAACTCTTTATTACGAATCGTTTTCGCTACTTTTTAATTGCCGGTTATAAATTTTTCTTGTCCTGATGGAAACTTTTTGCTTCTAAATTGTTTCCGAAGTATCCGACCGATATCTTTGCGGTCCGTTATGGCTTCCGTGGACACCCCAAGCGAACAACAGCAACTGATTCTGGAGCAGGTTAACCTGCTCCTGCTCACGATTGGTGTCCGAAGCATCACTATGGACGACCTGGCCCATAAGTTGGGCATTTCCAAAAAAACCCTCTACAAGTACTTCAGCAACAAGCGGGATTTGGTAGAGCAATCCATGATTCACCGTGTTGCCGGAGAGGAATGCACGCTGGAAGCCATTACCAGAGATGCCGAGAATGCCATAGATGAAATGCTCCGCATGACCCGGCATGTCAATGCACAATTTGCCGTGCTCAACCCGGCCGCAGTCTTTGACACCAAAAAATACTACCCCAAAAGCTGGGCTATTTTTGAGGAGTTCAAAAACCGGGTCATTTATCAGCGCGTGCTGAAAAACCTGAAAGACGGCATTGGCCAGGGTTTGTATCGCAGCGAGATCAATGCCGATGTGCTGGCCAGAATTTATGTAGCCAGAATTGACGCCTTTTTCGATCCCCAGTTGTTTCCACACGATCAATTCCGGATTACGGACGTCTACCGCGAATTCATGAACTACCACATCCGGGGCATTGCTTCCCGCAAAGGCGTAACCTATCTGGAGGAACGCATTAACCGCCAAGAAAAAGATGGTAAGAACTAATCAATACCTGATCATCGGTTTCCTGCTCCTGGTTACCGCGGCCCTTCCCGCCCGGGCACAGGATACCATGGCTTTCAGCCTGGAGCAGGCACTGGACTACGGAGTCAAGAATGCCGTTTCAACGCGGGAAGCCCAGCGGGCAATCGCTGAAGCAGAACAGCGCAAGCGCGGTGCTATTGCCCGGGGATTGCCACAGGTCAGTGCGTCGCTGGGATACACCAATTATATTTCTTTGCCCGTCAGCCTTATCCCGGCCGAATTAACCGGACAGCCCCCGGGTTCCGAGCCGGTAGAAGTCCAGTTCGGCACGCCGCAAAATGCCTCTGCACGAGCCGAAGTTTCACAACTGGTTTTTGACGGGGCGTATTTTCTTGGCATCAAAGCAACCACCCTGTTGGTCAATGTAGAAGCCGAGCGCACCCGTCTTAGCGAAATTGATCTGAGACACAACATCACCCAGTCTTATTTCGCCGGTCTTATTGCCGAGTTGCAGGTAAACAGCGTTAAGCGCAACCTGGAGATTGTCCGCAAACTCGCAGCGGAAACCCGGGCTTATCAGGATGTCGGTTTTGTCGAAGAAATTGAAACAGACCGGTTGGACCGCGCCGTTGCCGAGCTGGGAATCACCCTGAACACCGCCGAGAGGCAACGCGAGCTGGCGTACGATCTGCTCCGGTATTATGTGAACCTGGATATCAAGCAGCCTGTCCGCCTGACTGACCGGCTGGACAGTCTATGGCTGGCAAACACACTTACGGGCATGGAACAGTTTAAGCCTGAAGACCGCCAGGAATTCAAACTCCTTCGCTTGCAGGAGGAGACCAACGAAATGAATATTCGGTATAACCGCAATATGTTTCTGCCTACGTTGTCGCTTTTTGCCAGTTATGAGCAACAGGCGCAACGCCAGAGCTTTAATTTCTTTGATACCAACCTACCCTGGTTTGACATTGCCGTGGTTGGTGTGGACTTGCGCATTCCCATTTTCGACGGGTTTTACAAGCGCTCCCAGTTGGAGACGGCTCAGCTCGGGCTCGAAAGAATTAAGCTCTTGCAGGAAAGTGTCGGACAATCGCTCCGGCTCGAAGTTGCCCGGGCTAAAACAGATTACATCAGCAATGTTGAACGTCTCGGCAGTTTGAAAGAGAGCCGGGACCTGGCCGAAAAAATTTACGGCGTTACCCAGATCAAATACCGCGAAGGTGTGGGTTCCAGCCTGGAACTGAACACTGCGCTTCAGGATTTTCAGAATGCAGAAGACCGCTTCATCGCGGGCATGTATTACGTCCTGATCGCCCATACCGAACTCAAGAAAGCCTTAGGTAAATACCCGACAAACGACCCCCGATGAAATCCTCCCCGATTATTTTTTCGATGTTCCTGGTTCTTCTCGCCGGCTGCGGCAAATCTTCCAATGAGGAACAAATCACCGCACTGGAGACAAAAATTCGTCTCGAGGAAGAGAAAATCCGCGGCAGCAAAACCAATATCGTTGAGTTGCGCCGGCAAATTGCCCAATTGGGAGGAGATACCCTGGTGGTTTCGGAATCCGTATTCGTCACGGTTCTGCCGGTTAAAAAGGGTGACTACTCCGAGTTTGTAGATATTGCGGCAATCGTTTCCAGCCGGGAAAACCTGTTGATTTCATCGGACATGGGCGGCCGGATTATCAGTATGCGTGTTCGCGAAGGACAGCGTGTTGGTCGCGGGCAAATCCTGGCCGAACTGGACGGAGAGCTTATTCGCAAGCGGATTGCCGAATTGGAAAATGCCCTTTCGCTCGCTAAAACCGTTTTTGATAAACGCAAAGCACTCTGGGATCAGCGCATCGGATCGGAGGTCGAATACCTGCAGGCGGAGAACAATCTTCAGAGCCTGGAAAAAAGCATGGCCACTGCCAATGCCCAACTGGATAAAGTCTATGTCCGTTCTCCAATCAGCGGCACGGTTGACAAAGTCATCATCAACACCGGAGAGATGGCCGGACCCGGCCAGCCGATGATGCGCGTGGTCAATCTGGATCGGGTGCAGGTCAAAGCCGACGTATCAGAGGCTTACCTGGGAAAAATTGCAACAGGCGATGTGGTGTCCCTGAATTTTCCCTCTATCGGTTTAAAGCAGGAGGCCAAAATTTCTGCCGTTGGCCAGGTCATTGATCCCAACAACAGAACGTTTACGCTGGAAGCTGAACTCAGCAATCCCGGTGGAATCCTCAAACCCAACCTGGTTGGCAGCATCAGTATGAAGACCGATTTTGAGGCGGCGCAGGTTCTCGTGCCTACCCGGCTGGTGCAGAGCGATTTCTCCGGCAGCTATGTTTACGTGGTGGATTCCGTTTCCAATATTTCCCTGAAGAGGGAGGTGGTGTTGGGCTCCAGCTATGGAGGCCAGTCGGTGATCAGCGAAGGGCTTAATGGCGGTGAGTGGCTCATTGATGAAGGGTATCGCAACGTTTCTGACTCTTCGACCGTGCAGATCCAAAAGTTCTAATTTTTTTCAACGCGAGAGGCTATGGCTAATCAGAATCCATCCAAAAAAGGCTACCGGGAGTTTTGGCTTTCCAGTTTTGCGGTCAATAACAAAACCAGTGTTCTGTTTCTGACTCTGCTGATCATTTTCCTGGGCGTGATGGCTTACAACCAGATGCCCAAAGAGAGCTTCCCGGAAATCAAGCAGCCGACCATTTATATCGGCACGATTTATCCCGGCAACTCGCCGGTTGACATCGAAAACCTGATTACCCGGCCAATCGAAAAGGAAATCAAGGGCATCTCCGGTGTTGATGATATCCAATCCACTTCGATTGAGGGCTACTCAACCATTGTGGTTGAATTCAACCTCGATGTTGACGTTGACAAGGCGTTGCAGGAGATCAAGGATGCCGTTGACAAGGCCAAGCCTGAGCTGCCTACCGATCTCGATGAAGAGCCGAACATTTTCGAGCTCGATTTTTCGGAGATCGCGATCATGTATGTGAATCTCTACGGCAATGTGGATTTTGAATCCATGCGCAAATACGCCGAATACTTAGAAGACGAAATAGAAAAGATCGAAGCTATTTCCGGCGTTGATCTTCGCGGTGTTCGCGAGCGCGAAGTGATGATCAATGTGGATCCCAAGGCCATGGATGCCTACTCGGTGAGTTTCTATGATATCCAGCAGGCCGTTCAGCAGGAAAACCTGACCATGTTTGGCGGAAACCTGCTTATTGACGGGTACCGCCGCAATATTCGGATGGAAGGGGAATACAAAAACCCTGAAGAGCTCGAAAAAATCATTTTGTCGCACGAATTCGCCAAGCCGGTTTACCTCGGTGATGTCGCGGAAGTGACTTTTGACTACGTTGAACCTACCAGTTATGCCAGCCTGAATGGCGATCCGGTCATCATTCTTGAAGTCAAAAAGAAAAGCGGCGGAAACCTGCTGGATGCGGCAGAAGAGGTGGATCAGATCATTGAAAAAGCCAGGAAAGAAATACTTCCCGACGAGCTGAGCATCGTCATTACCAACGATCAGAGCACGCAAACCGAAGAGATGGTGGACAGTCTTGAAAACCACATCATTTTCGGGGTGATTCTGGTGGTGCTGGTTCTCCTGTTTTTCCTGGGATTGCGAAACGCCGTATTTGTTGGAATTGCCATTCCACTCTCCATGCTTATGGGCATCGCCATTCTGCATTTCTCCGGGGTAACCCTGAATATGATGGTGTTGTTCAGTCTGATTCTCGCTCTGGGCAGGTTGGTTGATGACGGTATTGTGGTGGTCGAAAACGTCTATCGCCACCTCGAAATGGGTAAATCCAATGAACATGCCGTCAAGGAAGGGGTCGGCGAAGTGGCTACGCCGGTTATCGCGTCCACGGCAACCACCGTGGCGGCTTTCATTCCCCTGCTTTTCTGGCAGGACCTGATCGGTGAATTCATGAAATACCTGCCGATCACCCTGATGATCGTGATGAGTTCTTCGCTGTTTGTTGCGCTGGTGGTCAATCCGGTGCTGGCCGCCATGTACATGAAAGTGGATAAGCCGGGTTCCGGCAAGCGCAGCGCCCGCTTTTTCTACCTATCAACGATTGTGCTTCTTGGTTTCAGCGCCATCGGCTATTTCTTGATGAAGAACAATTCGGCAGGCGGAATTTTTGCCCTCATTGCGTTCCTGTCAATCCTGAACCGATATGTGTTGATTCCGGTAGCCCGCCGTTTCCAGGCAGAATTTCTACCCCGACTGGAAGACTTCTATCACCGGGTTCTCTATTTCTCGCTTCGGGGCTTTAATCCGGTTTGGATGATGGTGGGCGCTACGGGGCTTTTCATCGCATCTATCTTCTATTTTGGAAGCAGCCGGCCCAATGTCTCGCTGTTTCCGGAGAACCTCCCGGCCTATGTGAACGTGTTTATTGAGCTGCCAATCGGAACCGATATCGCCGAGACAAACGCTTTTACCGAAAAGGTGGAAAAGCGGATTGTCACCATGCTGGAGGAAAAGAAAGAAAACGGGGTCCCCTACATGGATATCGTGGAAGCGGTCACGACCCAGGTCGGAGCGGGAACCACAGATCCGAACCAGGGCGCTGCCGGCGCGCAATCTTCGCCGAACAAATCCCGCATCAACATATCCTTTTTCATGTTCAATGAGCGCCAGGGAGTTAACTCCTCAACGGTCATGGCAGACATACAAAAAGTGGTTAAGGACGTTCCCGGCGGTGTGATCACCGTTGACAAAGATCCCGCCGGACCGCCTGTGGGTTATCCCATCAACGTTGAAGTGACCGGTCCCGATGTGGATGTTTTAATTGGCGAGGCCGAGAAATTGCGCAAGGCGATGATCGCTGCCAATATTCCGGGAATCGAAAAGTTAAAGCTTGACCTGGAAACCGGAAAACCGCAGATTCTGATTGATGTTGACCAGGATGCCGCCCGCCGTTTCGGAACGTCCAGTCAGGCGGTCATGGGCAATGTAAACGCCGCGCTTTTCGGCAGGGAAATTTCGAAATACAAAGAAGGAGAAGATGACTACCCGATCAAAATGCGCTTTGCTCCGGAGTATCAATATGACCTGAACGCCCTGCTCAACCAGCGGCTCACGTTCAAGGACATGACCACGGGCACCACTAAGCAGATCCCGGTTTCTGCTGTCGTTGATCTCGAGTATGGATCAACCTATGGTTCTGTCAAACGCCGGGACCTGCACCGCGTGATCACCGTTTACTCCAACGTCAAGGAAGGGTATAACGCAACAGCCATTGTTCAGGAACTTAAGCAATCGCTGAATGGCTATTCCATGGCCGGAGGCTATGCATTCAAATTTACCGGTGAGCAGGAAGAGCAGGAAAGCAGCACTGCTTTTCTCACCAATGCTTTATTTATTGCGCTCGGCCTGGTTTTCCTGATCATCATTTCGCAGTTCAACTCTATTGTGGTGCCGTTCATCATCATGACCACCATTGTGTTTTCCACCATTGGCGTTCTTATCGGCATTACGGCTACCGGAATGGATTTTGTTATTCTGATGATGATGCTCGGTATTATTTCGCTTGCCGGAATTGTGGTTAATAATGCGATCGTGCTCCTGGATTATACCTTGCTGTTGCACCACCGGCGACATGATGAACTCGGTCTGTTGCCAAACCAGAGCCTGCCCCGCGATGAGGTCATCAAGGTCATTTCCAAAGCGGGAACAACCCGACTGCGGCCGGTATTGCTGACGGCCATCTGTACCGTTCTCGGTCTTATTCCGCTGGCCGTGGGGATCAACATCAACTTCTACAGCCTGTTATCCAATTTCGACCCTAAATTTTATGTCGGTGGTGACAGCGTGTTGTTCTGGGGTCCGTTGTCCTGGACGGTGATTTTCGGTTTGACCTTTGCCACCTTCCTGACACTGGTACTTTGTCCGGTCATGTACTTCCTGCTCGATCGTCTTAAATTCCGCGTCAGGCGGTTCATGGATACGTCGCCGTTTGACGATCCCGAAGAGCAGCCTTCGGGCGGCAGTCCCAGCCGGCCGGTACCCGCCAACAAAGACTGACGGCTTACACCCGGCAGCATGCGGCGAAGCAGAGAGCAACATCGCGCTCCTGCTTCGCCGTTTTTTTATACACAGGGTCGAAGAAATAATCCCGGTCCCGAACAGGCGTTTTCCGCGTTGTGTAATTTGCAGGCATGCCTGTAAAACCATTGACCCTGTTGCTGATCCTGTTGGCTCCCTGGCCGGCTCAAAGCCAGTCTTTTTCCGGGCAGTTCCAAAGTGATTTTCCGCTTGATTTTGCGGCCGCCTTTGACGAAGCCTACCGGTTGTATCCTGACATCCCCAAGGGCTTGCTGGAGGCCGTTTCTTTTACCCGAACCCGGCTTCGCGACGTTCGTCCCGATCGGGAAGCGCCTTCCTGCATCGGACTTCCGGGTTATTGGGGTCCCATGGGTCTGGTTGAAGACGGGAAGGGCTGGTTTCGAAACAGTTTGCTGGAAGTTTCTGCCTGGAGTGGAAATTCTGCCCCTGAACTCAAGACCTCACCCGGGCTGCAAATCCTGGCGTTTGCCGAAGCGCTTTATCGTCAAACGCCGCCGGGCATAGGCCCGGAAAATCCCCTGGAATGGGATCTGGCGCTCGTCCTCACCAGCGAATTGCCGCTGGCTCCGCATGAAACAGAAGAGGGGGCACAATTCGCCCTGGATTCCTATTGTTACGGCGTGTTCAGTTGCCTCAATAATCCTTCCTTTCAACAGGCATTTAAGACGCCATCGTATGATCTCAATCTCGAAGGGTACTTCGGTCACCAACGGTATTCGCTGGTAAGCGCGGCACAGGTTCGGTTGACCACGCCAACCCGGCTGGCCGGACCTTGCTCCGACTACCCGGCTGCCGCATGGACCGCAGCAAATGCTGCAAACTACAGTTCCCGCGCCGGTGCGGCTATAACTGCCGTAACGATTCACACCATGCAGGGCTATTATGCCGGCACTATTTCCTGGTTTCAGAATCCATCAGCGGGTGTTTCCGCCCATTACTGCCTCCGTTCATCAGATGGCCAGATCACCCAAATGGTTTGTGAAGCCGACAAAGCCTGGCATGTGGGCTCGGAAAACGCTTATACGGTTGGCCTGGAGCACGAAGGCTTTGTCACGGATCCGGCCTGGTACACCAGCGCGATGTATGGCGCCTCCGCCGCACTAACCCGGGATATTGCCAACGATTACGGCATCAACCCCATGCGCACATACTTCAAGGCAGCCTCGGGCGGCGTGCTGACACTGGGAGCTTGCACCCGGATCAAAGGGCACCAGCACTTTCCCGCACAGACCCATACCGATCCCGGTGTCCACTGGAACTGGGCTGATTACTATCGGTTGGTCAATGAGCCGGTGACACCGCTGGTTTATGGCGGGCTGACCGGCTCCGTTTACGACCCGGGCGGTTTATCCGCCAATTACAGCGATGACCAACGGGTTGTCTCGGTGATTCAACCGGCGGGCGCTTCGTCAGTCACCCTGAGTTTCATGGCTTTTGATCTGGAGCCGGATTGGGATTACCTGTTGATTTATGACGGTCCAACTGTTTTTCATCCGTTGCTGGGCAGTTGTACGGGCACGGCCCTTCCCCCGGCACTGACTGCCGCCAGCGGAGCCATGACTCTTGAATTCCGTTCGGATTGTTCCGTTTCAGCACCGGGATTTGCTGCCAACTGGACCAGTGAAACCACAACCGGATGTGGAATTCCCGCTGGTACCTTCACCAGCCCTGTCGGCTGGACCAGCGCAACCGTGAATTGGAATCCTGTGCCTGGCGCTATCCAGTATCAGGTCTCCGGTCGAAAAATTGGCCAACCGGGCTGGCGTTCCATTTACACCCCGCTGTCTGCCAAATGGTTGGGAATCTTCCAGCCTTCAACCAGTTATGAATGGCGGGTCAAAGCGGAATGTCCGGGAAGCAGTTGGAGCGATTGGTCGGTCAACAATGTTTTTACCACCAATACCCTCCGCTCCGGCAGTGTGGATCCCGATCTTGAAAACGGCCATACGCTATCGGCTTGGCCCGTTCCGGTATCAGCAGTGCTTCACATAGCCTGGAGCGGTCAGGGCAAGGTCCAATTACTTGATGTTTACGGCAGAATAGTCAGGGAGCAAATGGTTGCTCCACACCTTGAAATGGACATGGAATTTTTGCCGGCCGGTTGGTACATTCTGCGTGCCGGTGAGTCCGGGCATTTTAAACAGCAGCCAGTTCTTAAATCCCCTTGAGCTTTGGCCAGTTTGGATACTGCTTCCGCTATTCGGCTCGCGCCTGTTGAGCAGCATGGATAAATATTACTTCCAGACCCGTCACAAGACCTGCCTTTCCTGATTGCCTTTTTGCCTCAATAGCGTGGTATTTTATGGGTATGTCTGATTGTAAGCACCGAAGGGGCTGGTTACCGGTTTTCCTGCTGGCCGCGATGATTCAATTTGCCTTTGTCAGTTATCGGCTGCCCTCCTGGACTTCCGCTGGTGCTGGCAACCAGCTT
>JANNSM010000265.1:0-3716 GCA_031402635.1 Bacteroidota bacterium
AAGTTAGCCCATTTTGGTATATTCACGGGCTTAAAGAAATGGGTTATGCACGCTCTCGGCAGACACATCCTCGTCGAGTACTTCGACTGCCGGAATGAACTGCTCAACGATGTCCCCTACATCGAGCAAAGCATGGTAGCAGCGGCTCGCAAAGCCAATGCCACCGTGATCAATTCCACCTTCCACCACTTCTCACCATTCGGTGTTTCCGGAGTTGTGGTTATTCAGGAAAGTCACCTGGCCATCCATACCTGGCCTGAATACGGTTACGCCGCCGTGGACCTGTTTACCTGCGGTGATACGGTTGATCCCTGGATTGCCTACAACGAACTCAAGCGACTTCTTGAGGCCCGGTCAGGGTCATCCATTGAAATGTTGCGCGGGCAACTCGGGCTTATTCCAGGCACCCGCCAGGAACTGGAAGCCCAGCGCGAAGATCAGGCCGAACAATTAGGCCGCTTCGAAAACGGCCATGCTTCCGGAACGGCTGACTCCACCAAAACAACGCTGACGCCTAAATACAGCCGAAACGTCTGGTTCACCGAGCGCAGCGAAAACACCGCCCATTCATTTCGCCATACCGGTCGTCAACTCTACCGCGAGCAGTCGCCGTTTCAGTTGGTGGAAGTTTACGATACTTACGCCTGGGGCAAAACGCTTACTCTGGACCGGATGGTGATGACCACCGAGAAAGACGAATTCATTTACCATGAAATGATCGCCCACGTGGGTCTTTTCAGCCACCCCGATCCGCGCCGTATCCTGGTGATCGGCGGCGGCGATGGCGGGGCGGTGCGCGAACTGCTCCGTCACGAAAACGTGGAGCAGGTCGTGATGGTGGAAATTGACGAAAAAGTCATCGAGGCCTCCAAACTGCATTTGCCGGAGATCTCTTCGGCCTTCGATCACCCCAAACTGGAACTCATTGTCGGCGATGGCATCGAATACATTCGCCAGGCTCCCGAGGGCAGTTTCGACCTGGTGCTGGTAGATTCTACTGACCCTGTCGGTCCGGGCCAGGGCTTGTTCACCGAAGCGTTCTACCGCGATGTTCACCGCGCACTCAGCCCCGGTGGTATTCAAATCACCCAGAGCGAAAGTCCGCATTACGCGCCGGAACTTTTCCGCGAAATTTATGGCTGCTATCGCCGTGTTTTCGGTCAGGATAAAGTGCATTGTTACCTCGCCCATATTCCCACTTATCCCACGGGAATGTGGAGTTTTTCCTGGGCGATCAAGGGCGAAGGGCATCCCTATCACGGATTGGATACCGCTCAGATCGAAGCATTTTGCCGCAGGCACAAGCTGAAGTACTACAACGCTGATATTCACCGGGGAGCATTCTGCCTTCCGACGTTCACCCGGGAAATGGTCGAAAATGCAGCGCCGGTGCTTGAGGCTCCGGTTCCCTCAGCAATTCCCCAGGGGTGACAAGGCAGGAAAAACTGGCCGCTTTCGACCCCAACGGCGTAGGGGCGGTGCACGCACAGATTTTCGGCCTTCCCTTCAGTTACCAGGAATCAAAAGTCATTTTGTTGCCGGTACCCTGGGATGCAACCGCATCTTACCGGGCGGGTAGTTCGGGCGGACCGGAAGCCATTCGCAACGCCTCTCCCCAACTGGATTTGTTGGATGCCGATTATCCGGAAAGCTGGCAGGAGGGTTTTTTCATGCTGCAGATTTCCGGAGAATGGGCGCAGCGCAACCGGCTTCTCAGGCCCGTGGTCGCTGAATACATTCGCTTGCTCGAAAGCGGAGCAGTACCGGATGAGCATGTGATTCAGCGAGTCAACGAAGAAACGGACGCCCTTCGGAAATGGGTCTTTGAACGAACTGCCGAAACTTTTCAGGAAGGCAAAATTCCCGGCGTTATTGGCGGCGATCACAGCACGCCGCTTGGCGCTTTGCAGGCTGCACTAGTTCGATACCCCGAAATGGGCATCCTGCAAATAGATGCCCACGCTGATTTGCGGGTAGCCTTTGAAGGGTTCCGGCACTCCCATGCCTCCATCATGCACAATGCCCTGGAAGCCGGTGTTAAACGCCTGGTCCAGGTAGGGGTTCGCGATTTGTGCCTGGCTGAAAAAGCCGTCATTGATCACGACCCGCGGGTAACCGCCTATTTTCAACACCAGCTTGACAGCCGCCGTTTTGCCGGCGCAACCTGGTCCGAATGCAGCCGCGAAATCGTCAGCGCACTGCCCAGCAATGTCTGGGTCAGTTTTGACATTGACGGACTGGATCCGGCTTTGTGTCCCGGCACGGGCACGCCCGTTCCCGGAGGCCTTCGTTTTGAGGAGGCATCTTATTTGCTGGGCGAAGTGGTTCGCTCCGGACGCAGAATCATCGGTTTTGATCTCAACGAAGTTGCCCCCGCTTCGTCAGGAGACGATGAATGGGACGCCAATGTCGGGGCGCGAATGCTCTACCGGCTTTGCAGCCTGGCCTGCCTCTCGCAGCGTTGACCCTGTCGCGATCTTTTGTTGAAACAAACCTGCCCTGGACTTGATCCGGTCAGCGCAAATTCGAAACCGCCTGGCGATGCGGCCGTCAACGGACGTCTTTTATTCCGTTTAATAAGCCACGAGCACCCGATCCCGTCCGGAGAGATCCCGATGCAACTGCGTCAAAAATCCCGCATTGTCCCAGATTTTTTGCGCCGCTGCCGCAGTGTGTTCGCTGGTCTCCAGGTAAGCAACCGGCGTGTTTTGCAACGCTTTGTCCTTTTTTTCTGTTTTGTCTTTTTCTAAAAACCGGGTCTTCATTTTTTCCCGGGCGAACGTTGAAGCGGCCCGGTAAAAAGCCAGCGGATCTTCTGCAGGAGCAAAAAGTGCTTCGTGGGGTTCAAATGCTCTTACCCTTCGCTCCAGTGACGGCCTTTCTTCAACAGAAATATAGGGTGGGTTGCTCACCAGTAAATCAAATTCCGGCAGGGACTCGCGGAACTCAGACTCCAGAAAATCGCCCTGCACAAAATGAACCAATAAGTTGTAGCGCGCTGCATTTTCCCGGGCTGTTTTTAGTGCTTCACGACTGATGTCCAGGGCGGTGATTTCGGCGAAGGGGAGGTTGCGGGCAAGGGCCAGGGCAATACAGCCGCTGCCGGTTCCAACATCCAGAATCCGAAGCGGTAGACCCGGTTCCCGATTCAACCCGGAAAAGCCGCTCCAGTCGCCGATAATGCGGTGAACCATTTCCTCCGTTTCCGGCCTTGGAATCAACACGCTGCGGTTTACGGAAAAGATCATGTCATAGAAATGGGCAATTCCGGTCAGGTAGGCCAGCGGCTCGTCATCGTCGGCGAGGCGGCGGGTAAAATCGGCCAACTTCCGTTCATCTTCCGCCGTAAGAATATTTTGGTTACCGGCCGGATCGGGCTGGTCAAAGGCATCCTGAAACAATGCTCTCGCCGTAGCCCGGGCTTCCCGCTCACCGCTGACCGGCGAAAGGGTTTTGACAAGCCGGCGAAAAACAGCAGCCCAGGTTTCCATTGACGGCAAAGGTAGGCCCTATATTTACTGCTGTGAATCACCACGAAGCGTATATGCAACGTTGCCTGGAACTGGCTCAGCACGGCCGCTATACCGCTGCTCCTAACCCGATGGTTGGGGCCGTGTTGGTAGCACAGAACCGGATTATTGGCGAAGGGTTTCACCGCGCAGCCGGGTTACCGCATGCCGAAATTGAAGCGCTGCGCAACGTGTTACCAGCTGACC
>JANNSM010000266.1:0-7354 GCA_031402635.1 Bacteroidota bacterium
TATTTCAGAACGCTCGTTCTGCAGCGAAAGATCGGCCGATTCGTGTGCGTGAACCCAGCGACGGATCAGGTCTTCTTCCGGTTCAAAAAGGTCGGTGCTATGGAGGTCAAGACTTTCCAACCGCCGGGTTCCCGCAGCATCCAGCCAGAGCACAGAGTTGCGCAGTAAAACCGCCGGCATCAAAATTCCCGATGCTTCAAACAGGTTGCGGAGTTGCAACCAGTATGCCACTTCCGCACCTCCGCCCAGGAAAGCGATGGCAGGCACCAACCGCTGTTGCTGCAAAGGGCGGAGAATCACATTTGGGCTAAATCGTTCCGGGTTGGTTTGCAGCAAAGCCAACATTCCGGTTTGGGAGAAGTGCCGGCCTGAATCAACCAGGTAAAAGCCGTCTGCGTCCCGCTCAATCCTTTCGCGGATTCCCGGTTCGCGGTAAAAAAGATTGATGGTGCGGGAAGGGGCCTGCACATGCCATCCGGCTGCAAGCCGTTTTTCGGCTTCGGCAGTCAGTTCGCGTGAAAAATCCCCGGTTAATTCCCGCTCTGCGATCGGTGCAAAAAACTGTTTAAGCGCGGGAGTATCCCCGTTTAGAACCACCAGACCAAAACGGCCAAACAGTGCGTGAAGCAGCCGGGTCTGCGCTTCAATCAGATTTCCCCCGTTCAGGTAAGCATCCCGAAAAAGTTGCCGCAGCGAATCGGCATGTTCGCCCTGACCGGCAAGCGCATCCAGTTCCGCATAGACTTTTTCTAGACCGTCGAGTGAAAAATCTCCGGTCGAGCCGCCAGCGGGATGCTCCCAGCGCAGGGTTTTGCCAAAGAGCCTGAAATGGTTGATTTCGGCAAAATCATGATCTTCGGCGCCCAACCAAAAAACCGGAACCATGCGCCTGCCCGGGAATTCCCGCTCCAGGCGCCTGGCCAGCGCAATGGCGGAAATGGTTTTGTAAACCACATAAAGAGGACCGGTAAACAGGCAAAGCTGATGCGCGGTAATCACGGCAAAGGCACCGTTTTCGAGTGCTGAGATATTGTTTTCCACGACAGCGCGATCCGGAAGCGTTAAGTATTGTTCCCGAAGCGCGGAGGCAAGTGCCGCCCGGGGATACTCCTGCCGTTCTGCGGCTTGCAGCGCGAGGCCAATTCCCGTTGTGTCCGGCGAAAAGGCAGCGAGTTCACGCAGGGAGGAATTTGCTACCAGATAGTCCGCAACCAGCGGAGAAAAATGACCGGTTTGTTGGTAAGTCAGTTTCTCCACCCGGAAGAATCCGGATTTCCTCGCTTCAGCAGGCTCCTTGGGATTGCCGGTGTGGGAATCGCTCATGGTACAAAGGTAGGCGGGCCGCAGCGTTAGCCGACAGGCGTCGCATAAAGGTCAAATGCCTCAGAACGGTCTATGCGGACGGTAACAAAATCTCCGATTCTAAGAAAATGCTCTCGGGCGGGTATTAGAACTTCATTGTCCACCTCGGGTGAATCGCGCTGGCTCCTGGCAATAAACCAATCTCCTTCGAGCCGGTCAACCAGAACTTTTTCTGTTGTTCCGACACGCTCCTGGTTGAGCGCAGTGGAAATTTCCTCCTGCAACTCCATCAGCCTTTCCGCGCGCTCTTCTTTTACGGCCTGGGGAACATCGTCGGCCAGCTCAAACCCACTGGTCCCTTCCTCATGGCTGTAGGTAAACACACCCAACCGCTCAAAACGCTGCTCCGCGGTGAAATCCATTAACGACTGAAAGTCTGCTTCCGTTTCGCCGGGAAATCCTACGAGCATGGTGGTTCGAAGGGCAATGCCGGGAACGCGGCGCCGTGCCTCGGCAATCAATTCTTCTGTTTCGCGACGGGTAATCTGGCGCTTCATGGCCTGTAGCACCGGATCGCTGGCATGCTGGAGCGGGATATCCAGATAATTACAAATATTGTCGCGCTCCGCGATCACATCCAGGATATCCAAAGGAAACCGCGAGGGATAAGCATAGTGCAGTCTGATCCAGGCAAGTCCATCCACATCGGAGAGTGCGCGGAGCAAGTCGGGCAATGCCCGTTTTTTGTAGAGATCCAGTCCGTAATAGGTCAGTTCCTGAGCAATCAGCATGATCTCTTTAACCCCCTGGCGAACGAGTGCCCGGGCTTCGGCCACTAGTTCCTCCAATGGCCGGGAAACATGTCCACCCCGCATCAGCGGGATTGCACAAAACGAACAGGTACGGTTGCACCCCTCTGATATTTTCAGGTAAGCGTAGTGCTCTGGGGTAGTCGGCTGCCTTTCGCCAAGCAGGTCATGGCGATAGTTAACGTTGAAGCGCTGCAATAAGGCCGGGAGTTCCAGTGTGCCATACCAGGCATCCACCTCGGGAATTTCTGCAGCCAATTCGTCTTTGTACCGGTGAGAAAGACAGCCCGTCACATAGAGCTTGTCAATATCGCCTTTGTCTCTTGCCTCTGCCCAGCGCAGAATTGTCTGAATGCTTTCCTCTTTTGCCCGTTCAATGAAACCACAGGTATTTACAATGATTACATTGGCATCTTCGTCTTCTGCCTGATGTCTTGAATCAACCCCGCCAGCTTTTAACTGGTGAAGAAGCACTTCGGAATCAACCAGGTTTTTGGAACACCCCAGGGTAATGATATTGACTTTGTCTTTGCCTTTGGTCCGCATACGAGTGGCTTTGTGAGAATTAACCGGACATCTCCTGCTGATCGGCAAAAAGCGATTCAACAAAAGCGCGTTTGTTGAATACTTGCAATTGATCCGGTTTTTCGCCCACGCCGATATACTTCAACGGAATCCCAAACTGATCGGCAATGCCCAAAACCACACCGCCTTTGGCGGTGCCGTCGAGCTTGGTGAGTGCGATAGCGGTTACTTCGGTGGCTTTGGTGAATTCCCGGGCTTGTTCCAGCGCATTTTGTCCGGTTGAAGCATCCAGCACCAACAGCACTTCATGTGGCGCGCCTGGCAATTCCTTTCCGATCACCCGGTGAATTTTGGAAAGCTCTTCCATCAGACCGACTTTGTTGTGCAAGCGCCCCGCAGTGTCAATCAAAACCACATCGCTACCCTGTTCCATGGCCTGCTTTACCGTATCAAAAGCTACGGAGGCCGGGTCGGCACCCATTCCTTTTTTAACGATAGGCACTCCTGCCCGATCTGCCCAAATGCTGAGCTGGTCAACTGCAGCTGCCCGGAAGGTATCAGCAGCACCCAGTAAAACCTTCAGCCCTTCCTGCCGGAAGCGAAGGCTCAGCTTTCCGATGGTGGTGGTCTTTCCAACACCGTTTACCCCAACGACCAGGATCACATGGGGTCTGGATCCGGCCGGCAGTTCAAAAGTGGTAAAGTCTGCGGTATTGTTTTCTGTCAAAAGGCCGATAACTTCCTCGCGGAGCAATCCGTTGAGTTCCTCTGCACCAAAATACTTGTCACGGGACACTCTGTTCTCCAGGCGTTCAATTATTTTCACGGTCGTGCTGACACCAACATCTGACGAAATGAGAATCCCTTCCAACTGGTCCAGGAATTCCTCGTCCACTTTTGATTTCCCAGCTACCGCCCGGGTCAGTTTACTGAAAAAACCCTGACGACTTTTCTCCAGGCCCTGGTCCAGGTCCTGTTGTTTTTCCGCGGGTTTTTCGCGGGAGAAAATTTTATCAAAAATGCCCATGGCTAAAAAATGGAAAGGACGAAAACAAACTTTCCGCATGAATGTCGGACAAGCGGTTGACCGGGACAGGATGTGGTGAATAAAAGGTGCTCTTAATAAAAAAGCCTCTCTACTGAGAAGCTTTTTAAATATTTCTGCCAGGCGGAACTTTCAGAGGACTCGTTCTGATGAATCGTTCTGATGACTCTCTGATGAATCGTTCTAATGATTCCTTTAGGTAAGTCTTTCAGATAACTCCTTCTGATAACTCCTTCTGATAACTCCTTTTGATAACTCTTTCAGATAAGTCTTACAGATAACTCTTTCTGATAACTCTTTTTGACCGTTCTTTTTAAAGCGGAACTGCCGGGAACTGTTCACGAATCAACAGCGACCATAGTTGCCTGGATTAGGATCAGTTTTCGCCTTTCAGCGCTTCTTTGACTTTGTCTTTGTGCACGATGACTTCCTTGAACGAATAACCACCGGTTTTCTCGGATTTCTGAGTCACGATGACTTTCACATAGTCCTTGCCTCCGGACACTTTCTGACCGGAAGAGTTGCGCGCATTTTTTGAAACCTTGCCCATGATGAAAAGAATTGAATAGAAATAAAGGAATTATGAGAGAACTCCGGGTAGCCTTTACTTGATTTCTTTGTGAACCGTGTAACGCTTGAGGATAGGATTGAATTTTTTCAATTCCATCCGCTCCGGCGTATTTTTGCGGTTTTTCATACTGACGTACCGGGAAGTACCGGCCTTACCGGATTCCTTGTGCTCGGTACATTCAAGAATGACCTGGATGCGGTTGCCTTTCGATTTTTTTGCCATGTTCGGGTGGCGTTAACTGGGGTGTGCGATTGCGATGGGAAAACGTGGAAAAACGAAAATTATGAGCGGCCTTCGGATGTTCCCGTGGTATGGAACTGAATCGTTGGACTATACCTTGACAACATGGCCTTTCCGGGCCAGGTCGCGCAGGAAAGCGCTCAATCCTTTTTTGGTGATTGTGCGGATAGCTGACGTAGAAACGCGCAAGCTGATCCAGCGCTTCTCGTCTTCCAGCCAGAATTTTTTGCGCTGCAGGTTGGGAAGAAACTTCCGCCTGGTTTTGGTATTGGAGTGGGAAACGTTATTACCGGAGATGGTCTTTTTTCCCGTCAGTTCGCAAACTCTGGCCATGACTATCGATTAAAACGAAGAATTTAAACAGCGGATTTTGAAGCGAAATGCAAATATCGCTTTTTTTTCTGACCTGCGCAAAGTAAAACAATCCAAAAAGGCACCGTTTGATGCCTTCTAAGACCGGTTTTGGGCCGTAAAAATGCCGAAGTGAACCTGGAGAGATTCGAACTCCCAACCTCCTGATCCGTAGTCAGGTGCTCTATCCAATTGAGCTACAGGTCCGGTGCTGCGGGTTAAAGGACGTTGTCGCGCCTATCCCCGAAGGGCCACAAAAGTAAATAATTACCCGCAATTCCCAACTTTTACCGTGGCTGAAAACCTGCTATGGGTTCCTTAGGTTTATCATTCCGACTTGCCCGGGTTCTCTGAACGCGGTTTGCTGATAGACTGGCGCATATCGGTATCCGCCTGAATGTTTTGCAGGCGGTAATAGTCCATGACCCCAAGGTTGCCAGTGCGGAAGGCGTCGGCGATCGCGCGGGGAATTTCAGCTTCGGCTTCGATAACCTTCGCGCGGGCTTCCTGGGCTTTGGCAATCATCTCCTGCTCAAGGGCCACGGCCATAGCCCGGCGCTCTTCGGCCTTAGCCTGGGCAATGTTTTTATCCGCATTGGCCTGGTCAATCTGGAGTTCAGCACCGATGTTTTTTCCGATATCTACATCGGCGATATCAATGGACAGGATTTCAAATGCCGTTCCCGAATCGAGGCCCTTGCCCAGAACGAGTTTGGATATGGAATCCGGGTTTTCCATCACACTTTTATGCGATTCCGCGCTGCCGATAGATGTGACGATGCCCTCTCCTACCCGGGCGATAATGGTTTCTTCTCCCGCTCCCCCCACGAGCTGCTTGATATTGGCACGCACGGTTACCCGCGCTTTCGCGATGAGCTGGATGCCGTCTTTGGCCACAGCCGTAACCGGAGGGCTTTCGATAACCTTTGGAATAACGGACATTTTTACCGCCTCAAGAACATCCCGGCCGGCGAGGTCAATTGCAGTTGCCGCTTTGAAATCCAGTTCAATATTGGCTTTGTCGGCAGAAATCAGGGCGTTGATTACCCGGACCACATTTCCCCCGGCCAGGTAATGAGCTTCAACCTCTTTGGTTTTGAGAAACAAGCCGGCTTTAGTGGCCGCAACCATGGCATTGGCAATAATGGAAGGATCCACTTTTCGGACCCGCATCAACGCGAGTTCAATCAGCGAAATTTTTACCCCCGAAAACACCGCCTGAATCCAGATGGCGATGATTCGCATGAGCATAAACAGGATAACCAGCAGGGCCAGCAGGGCCACAATACCGGCAATCAGCAGAAAATTAATGGATTCCATAGGTATTTAAGTCAGAGACAATCTTGGCGGCATTCCATTCGGAATTATGCCGGGCCAGGCAAAGAACGGTAATTCAACCCGCTTCAGCCGTGGATGGCTCAATATCTTCCGGATTGGGCGGATTGAGCGGTTTGCGCTGCCTGACGATGACCCGACTCTCGCTGGTGGCGATAACTTCGATTTCATTTCCGGCATCCAGAAATTCACCGCGCGTAAAAACTTCCAATCGCTGATCACCAATCATGGCTGTGCCCCCTGGACGAAGTGCAGATATCGCTTTGCCGGTGTCGCCGGTGTTGACAGCGCCCTCCCGAACATTGACCTTGCTGGATATGGATTCATGAACCGCAAATCTTTTGGAGCCCATACGTTTGGCGCCATACCAAAACATAGCACCGGACAGTGCAAGGGTTGAAAAAAAAATGATGTTTCCGGTGGTGTATCCAAAATTGCGGTAACCCATGATCACTCCGGCAAGCAGACAGATTCCTCCGAGGATCCCGCTTAAGGTGAGCCCGGGAAACAGAAAAAATTCAGTAAACAGGCAGACCAGCCCGATAAAGATGATCAGCAGGATAAGGGCAAGCGTCAAGAAGTGGGGGGTTAAGTGAGGCGTTTTATATTCAAAGTCGCTTCCGGTATTCGTTCAAGTAGCTTGATCATCAAGCAGTTGACCGAAAATGAACCCGTTATCTCAGACGCACAATATTAGTCCTTTTTTCTTACTTTGCTACCTTATCGACCGCGGTCGTCAACCTCTCCGGATTGCTTTTCACTTTCCCATTTCGTCTGAACACGTTGCCCCGGTGGAGCGCATACTGGCTGATATGCCTGACCGCGCTGTGGCCAGGCTTCAGGTTAATGGCGCAAACCGGCGCCGGGGATACCCG
This sequence comes from Bacteroidota bacterium, assembly GCA_031402635.1. Classification (GTDB taxonomy): domain Bacteria; phylum Bacteroidota; class Bacteroidia; order Chitinophagales; family BACL12; genus WGOA01. The sequence goes on from JANNSM010000266.1 coordinate 7,054, forward strand.
TTTTGTATGGCTGCGCGCAGATGACGGATTACCCTCTTCGCAAGTATCCTGCCTTTTGCAGGATTCCCAGGGTTACCTGTGGCTTGGAACGGCAGCCGGTCTGAGCCGGTACGACGGCCAGCACGTGCTCTCTTATGGCATCCGCGATGGGTTACCGCATATCCACATCCGCAATCTTGCCGAAGACCACGCGGGTCGCCTTTGGGCTCTTTCGGATGGTCCGCTGGCGTATTTGCAAAACGGACGTTTTCAGCATGCCCCCCTTCCCCCGGAAAGCAATCCGGTCATTAGCCTCGGAACA
>JANNSM010000267.1:0-5734 GCA_031402635.1 Bacteroidota bacterium
CCCCTTACTAATTCTGCGTTCATCATAACTCTGGCAATACGACCGTTGCCGTCCAAGAAAGGATGAACTTCACTTATTATAAACATAATATATAGTGCCTTAGATAAGGGGTGTACCAATGCCTGATAATAATCAAATCCCTTTGCTAAGGTTCCCTTTACCAAGGTGTGGTCTACAAAATGCGATTCACCAACCCTGTTATTTTTATTTTTAAACTGCCCAGGCTTCAGGGATGTTCTGGCAAACATTAATACCTGATGTCGGTATAAAAGTATTTCCAACATCTGTTCGGAACTTGATGGAGTAAAACTCATTTCAGTTTCATTGCTAACAAGTTTAAAAGTTCCCAGCACATCGTGTGAATCTTCATTACGGGAAGGCATTGGTGTACCTGATTCTATGATGCGCCTTGCATCGTCCAGTTCAAATTTTGTTCCTTCTATGTAATTGGAAAAATAGGCTTCAAAAAAAGCAAAGTTTCGGAACGATACGTTGCTCATATTTTTTTCAGGCTGGTATCCAAATTCCTGTTGTTTTAATGCGACAAACAAACTATCAAACAAGGGCAATCTAGCAGGATCATATGGATTGCCAAATGCTCTGGCAACAGCTAATGGCGATGATAATATTTTTGAAGGCTGTGTAGAAAGTAATGCGCTAATGATTTTGTTCAATTTTATAAATTCCTTTTTCATATCCAGTTCATCAGCTATCACTCTTGCTCTATCTCTCAATTCATTTAATCCTGATTCGCCTTTTGCCCGGATGACGGCCTCCAATTTTGCTTCAATTTCAGGCAGAGTCAGTATTTTTGATTCAGGACCTGTTTGGCGACTCACTTGTAAATTTTCCAGTAATGCTCTTTCAGTTTGCGAAGCAAACAATTCACCAAAAAAACGATTATCACCTTCTATTGGTGCATGACCTTCCATGAATCGAAGTGTAATACCGGGCAGGTTTATTCTTTTTGTATAAGTATATGTAATAATTATATGTCCATTTGATGTCGGTTTAAATTCCAATGCCGACCTGTGGCTAAGCATTGCCCCGGCGTATAACTTGCCAAGAATAGTAAACAGGTTACGTCTGATGATAACTTCCGGGCTATCTGTAAAATTTGGGGTATAAATACGAGGAGCTATTTTCCTCAAGATCCCTGCCTTTTCAAGTTTAGCAATCTGCTTGCTTATCTGTGGCTCGCTGGAAGAAAAAATCACTTCCTGAAGATGTATTGGTAAAATATTTTCCATTAAAATTGAGTATCGCTACTAATTTAACAAATATTTTCCACCATAAATCAACATGATGCAAATATTTTCCATTAATAGCGCGCGGCTTTCCCTACGTCGCCTTCAAGCTTCTATTGGTCCATCCGGTTGGAAACATTTGCCCATTTTGGTCATGCTCCGCCATAAAATTTTCTTCTATCAAGAATTGACACCCAGATAACGCTTCCCTGTCATCCCAGCGATCAATATGCGTAACCGCTGCCTGCCAGGAATCCCACTCCTTCTACTGCCGGCCTAAATTGGGTTGTCTCTAAAGACTCAATTTCTCAACTTTAGCCTGCTTAGGAATATTGTGGTTAACGAGGAAGGCGCAGGTGGCTTCATCATCCACTTTTCTTCATCACACGCTCACTAAAAAAAGTTATGAGCATATTACGGGTTCTGCTTGCGATACTTTTCCCTCCTTTGTCAGTATTTGATAAAGGATGCGGCAGCATTCTGATTGTTCTAATACTAACTTTATGCGGTTGGATTCCGGGAGTAATTGCTGCACTCATCATATTGAACAAGGATTGAACAAAGTGCAGGGGAAAATATTATTCACTTTTCTCGCATTGGGTCGTGGGGTTGCAGATAGAAATAAAGTGGGCATTAAGTGTTCGTCATATAATTTTTGAGTGCTTTCTAAAATAAAAATAATTTTTATAGATAAGTAACTGGGACGATAAATGAATAGTTCCTTTAATCAGTTTACCTGGAAACAAAATAGTGACCTCGCCAGGAATCGAACCTGGATCAAGAGTTTAGGAAACTCCTATTCTATCCGTTGAACTACGAGATCAGCGAGCTGGTAATGTAAGCCGCCGTTTAAGGACGGATTATAAACGGCCACAAAGTTAAGGGATTAGACGAATCGGATGCCGCTACTACGTTTACCTGATTACCGGGTTTAGAACAAAATTCCGATGGATTTTGAAGATTTGAGCGAATTGATCCGGCGGCGCCGGGCGGTGAATCCGCGCTTTTTTACCGGCGGCGAGATTACCGACGAAACAATCCTCCGGCTGCTGGACAACGCGAACTGGGCGCCTACCCATAGACACACAGAACCCTGGCGGTTTCGCGTCATCAGGGGTGAAGCGAGGCAAAAATTGGGAAATCATCTGGCTAGCCAATATAAAGACTCCACAACGGAGGCTGATTTTTCGCTGGTCAAGTACAACAAAACCCTGAACCAACCGATGCAGGCCGCGGCGGTGATTGCTATTTGCATGCAGCGCGACCCGCAACAGCGGGTACCGGAATGGGAGGAGATTGCGGCGGTGGCATGTGCTGTGCAGAATTTATGGCTGAGCGCAGTGGCTATGGGGCTTGCCGGCTATTGGAGCACTCCGAAAAGCATCGTCAACGATCAGATCTTTCTTGGCCTGCAACCGGGTGAGCGATGCCTGGGTTTATTTTATCTCGGTACCTGGAACCCCGAAGAATTGCCCACAAAACGGGGAGCGGTCAGCGAAAAAATACATTGGAAAGATACGTGACCCAGGCGGGCGCTGATTGAAATTGGATTTAAACTATACCTTCATGCAAAATTCCTAATCATGAATTATAATGAAATCTTCCTGTTTGTCGCCGCGTTGATCCCGCTGATAATAGGTTTTATTTGGTACAACCCCATGGTTTTCGGCAAAGTATGGATGAAGGTCAGCAACCTGACAGAGGCCGACATGAAGCGTTCCAATTTGGCACTCATCTTTGGGTTGACCTATGTCCTTGGGCTGTTTATTGCCGCAGGATTGATGGGAATTGTTATCCACCAGCAGGGGATCTACTCCCTCTTTGCCGATAATTTGACCAGCGGCGATGTCGAGATCAAAGCCATGGTAAACAACATTATGGATAAGTATGGCGACAAGCACCGGAGTTTTGGGCACGGAGCGCTTCACGGAGGCATAGCAGCGATTATGCTCGCTTTGCCGGTTGTGGCGATCAACGCACTCTTTGAGCGCCGGAGCTGGAAGTACATCGCCATCCATGCCGGGTACTGGTTTGTAACCCTCACGCTGATGGGTGGGCTTATTTGCCAGTTTGTTTAGGTCGAGAGGGCAAAATTTACCCGGGCAATTTTCAATTCGGGAATGATCATTCCAGTTTCATGGACCATCATTCCGGTTCAGCAGTTGCGCAAGTGTTGATTTGATTTCCGGTGTATGGTCAGCCCAATCCGGTGAAATCCGGATGGCCTCTTTTTCGCTGTCCGCCAATGGCTCACAACTTGCCAACTGATAATCCAGTACAATCTCGTCTGCTTCAGAGGGATCGCGTTGGGAAATGGGCAGTGCCGCATTTTCTGCCATCCGACGGCGAATTCGGAGTCTCAGTTCCGGCTCCGGAACTTGCATGTCCAGCACAACAAATGGTATTTTTTTTTCAGCAGCCAGGCCGCGAAAAACATCCCGCTGTGATTTTTTGAGAAAAGTCGCATCCACAACAACGGGCCAGCCACTGCTTAACAGTGAATTGCTCAGGTCCGCGAGATGGGCATAGGTCCGGTCAGCCGCCGAGTCGGTATAAATGCCCTCCCCTGGCCCGTCATTCTCCCGCGAGTGGCTTTCCCCACCCGCCTCAACACCATACAGACGCTTGCGCTCCACATCTGATCGCAGATGCACCGCCTGAAATCGCTCCGTCATCCAGGCGGCAAAATACGATTTCCCGGAGCCGGACAAACCGTGTGTAATAGCCAGGAACGGTTGCGGTGGATGGCTGAAAACAAGGCACAAGTCCAGGTAATGGCGAGCGTGCTTCCGGCTTTTTGCATTAGGATGATTGCCCAACAAACTCACTTTGGCGCGTACCATGGCGCGGTAAACCAGGTACAGGGGCAGCAGGGCCATTCCGGCATAATCACCGGTGACGGAGAGGTAGCGGTTCAGCAAACGGAAAGCAAGTTCCGGCATCTCTCTTTCCCACAAATCCATGACGGTGAACGCCAGTTCACTTTGAATGTCAATCCAGCGCAGTTCTTCATTAAACTCAATGGCATCAAAAAACAGCACGCCCGCTGGCTGCTGCACCATATTGCCGAGGTGAAGGTCGCCATGGCATTCCCGGATCATTCCCATTTCTGCGCGCTGTAAAAGAACAGGCTCCAGCAAATCCAGTGTGCTTGCCGTCCACTGACGCAGGATAAGCAATTTGGAACGATCGTTCTCGTCGTTGACCAGCAAATCCGTTTGCTCAAAATTTTCCATCATCCAGCGCCGCACGCAATCGGGACTGCCAAACGTTGAACCACGCACTGCCGCTTCGGCCAGCCGGTGCATTTCTGCCATCTTCACGGCAATATCATCCACGATGACGGGAGTCAGGCGGCCTTGATCCGCTACCACCGACAGCACATCGCGCTGGGCGAACTGCCGCATTTTGAGTGCGTAGTCCAAGGGCTCGCCGGTCTTCTGAAATGACGGCTGCTCCGGAGTTCCGTAAACGGGAACAATCTCCAGGTAAATTCCGGGTGCAATCCGGCGGTTGATCTCGAATTCGCGCTCACAGGCCTGCTTGCGTTTTTCGAGCGTACTGTAATCCAGAAAACCAAAATTGACCGGGCGCTTGAATTTATAGGCGAAATCACCGGTCAGCAGCACGCGCGAACTGTGTGTTTCCATGACCTGAAAATCTCGCACCGGATGATCAAACAAGCGGGCATCGGAAAGATGATGGATCAGTATTTTGTCAGGCGAATTCATGATTATTGAGGCAGCATCATTCTATGCTGCGATGATACTGCAACTCTACGAAGTACCCCCCCACCCCGCACAAGCCTCCTTGTTTATTCACAACACCAGCACCCGCACTCCCCCACCCTCCGGCAACCCAAGCCACCACCAGCCGGGCTGGGACGGTGCCCGAACGTTCACGCCCGAAGCAGCGTGAATAGCGAAAGCCGGAACGGATTGTCCCCCCGCACCCGTCCACAGAAAATCCTGCAGCGAACCCGAAGCGGACCCGGAACTAAAAGTGTATTGCACGGTAATCCATTGACCACGCTCAACCGGGTTGGGAAAAATCGCCGTTGATTCCTTCCCGAAACCTGAACCCAAACCGAGAGGTGGCGGCTCGGTAGCCGTGTCTGGTTTTGCCCAGCAGGAATCCACAAAAATGCGGAGTTCAGCAGCCGTAGTCCAGGGACCACCATTAATTTCCGAGTAGGCTTCAAGTCGGAAATAACGCGCTTGACGTACCGGGAAACGCAGCGATTGCACAGCAGGGACATCCTGCCAGGGCCAGTGGCCGGCGGTTACCCTCGCCTGCCTCGTGCTGTCCGTTTGCCGCAGAAAAAGCGCGTAATCCGCGATGATACCATTCTCACTCGGACCCGGCCGCGGAACATAATCCAACCCACCGATAAGATAAGTATTTTTCAGGTCAACCTCGATGAAATGAGGATGAGGAGGGTCGGCATCAAACCATTGGGTATGCCAAAAGGTCGAAGGGTCTCCGTC
>JANNSM010000268.1:0-30295 GCA_031402635.1 Bacteroidota bacterium
ACAACTTGGCTTTCGATTACTTCGCCAGTCTCAGCATCAATAATATTTTCAACTGATACATCAGCTCCGGGCATTGCTGGGTCTACGCCGATTTCTACCGTTCCATTTTCTTTTTCAACTACCGCATCTGGCTCCATTGCCGCCGCATAAGCCGCCGCCTGGACCGGAGCATTTTTTGCCTGTTCTGGAGTAACTTCCTTTGCCGGAATTACAAATTGCTTTCGCTTTGCAATCGCAGCATTACGCATCTCTGTAAGTTCGTCCGGCATCCAAGGCATTTGCATAATCTTATCGGCTGCCACTTTCAACTCTTCATCATTCTCACAATCCATAATGATTTTGCGTGCTTCCTCAATGCCCATAGTGCTTGCATCCTGAGTACTTGGGGTAACATCAAAGATGGTTGCACCTGGTAAATCCTCAATTTCTTCTTTCATGTAGCCGACTCCAGCGTCTAAAATTTCTGGTACGTAGAAACGAATGATGCGGCTTAGTGCGTGCCATTTCAATTTGTCTTTCTGGGCGAACCCTGCGGCCTTACTTCGCAGCGCTACAAGTTCCTCAACCGTAGAGGTGTAGGCGTAAGTCTCATCGTCTTTGGTAATAGTGACCGTTGCTTGGCCTGGCTTAGTTTCATCATATTGAATTTTCCAGCCCTTTAACCGCAGACGCTTTGCCATAGCCACGCCCCAAATAGTTATGTGACCATTCACAATGTACAGTGAGTTCATGGCCTCCATCGGCGGCATACCCATTTCAAAACCCGCTTGGATTTTTACCAAAGCCATTTCAGCATTCTTCACGTCAGCACCAAAGCATCCGGCTTTATGATATGAAGTTGCCAAGACCATCATTTGGGTAAGACGGTCTTTTTCAAAGAACCCTTCGATTTCTGACGCTCTGGGTGTAACCGGCATCAGACCTTTTTCATCAGTCATAAATAAATATTAAGTAATACAGACACAACGGATTGTACAGTTTTATCAAACTTATTGTCAAACTTCTTTTTTACAAAAGGGAGACTTTTTGAAGGTCTCCTTTTCTTGTTTCAATTATTGCTGCGGTAAATCTCGCGAAGCATAAATGATAAATCCTAAAATTATAGTTACGCCACAATTCATGTAGCATTTGGAACCCTGGGCTTTACTATATTTTTCAATCCAATTGGGATGAAGCACAATATAGAAGCCCGGCTTTTCATGATTGCAATTATTCATTTTCAGCTTTCATATTCTGAGCGGCTTTTTTCAATCGGTTCAATTCGTAGAGGTTGAATATTTTTCCCAGGAGTTTGAACAACTGAAACGAAAATGGCTCAAAGTTTATTTCCTCTTCACCCATGGCCAGGATAACCAATTGCGGTTCGTCGGTTTCATCTTTTACTTTAATCTGGACTGCACCGAAGACCAAAACTTTTTTGGTGTCGTAGGTTTCGGAAAGCTCCTTGGTGAAGTTCGCTAAAAGTTCCTGCATTTTTTCTGAATCTATTTGTGGCTTTTTCGCCATATTTGGTTCGTCGGGCATTTGGTGAAAATTAAGAATTAAAAGTTTTGTCGATTTCATCCAGTTTGTCTAATGCACTTTGCATAACCTCAGCACTGGAAAAAGAAAAGGTTATTTGTGGTAATCCGTTTTCATCGTATCCGGAAAGATGGGCAGAAACTAATCCGCGGAGTCGTGGCGGCACGATACTTTCAATAAGTTTTTGCTTCTTTAAAAACCACTCTTTAAATGAAACTCGCACGCGTGCCGTGATCGTCCCACGATTTACTTTAATGTTGTCGTGAGGTTCGACCGGTTGACGGTCTTTGCCATAGTAAACCTCCGGGTCGTAGTCTGTTACATCGGCCATATTTTTTGTTAATTATTGGATAGTAAAGTGAGGGCTTTAATTGCGGCCTCAACTTCTTTTATATTTGTACATCGTACTTTTTCCCCCAGCAATTCGGCATCGGAATCAAAGAGACCCACGCACTGATCGCCCATGCAAAATTCAACAACTATTTCCCGTTGTTTATTTGGCCAAAAATGAGCAGAGTAACCTAGGCCAAAACGTTTAAAATAAAATTTCTTTTGAGTAAGGTTTCCGATTAATTCTTTTTCGTAGGGGCGTGGCATGTGGTGAAAGTTATTGCCGCCACAATATCAAACTTTTATACTAAAGTAAATTCGTTTTACTTCCGGCTCTTCATAACGCCGTTACGGTAAATCCCGTTTTGGCCAAAAGCTTTGAAGCAAGCCAAACAACCGGTAGTTCAACCATGGGTGCAACCGCCATTCAAGCCAGGTTCAACACAACAAAAAAGCCCGGGGTTGAACCGGGCTTTTACGGAAACTTTTTACTATGCGGGCAATCGGTCTAAACGAACTTTGCCACCGATGCGGTGAACAGTAAAACGCGGTTCCAAATCGACTGATTTTTTTTCACCTGAAAGGTAATCAAACAAAGTTTGACGGCTCCAATGTGGGGCTAAAATTCTACCGTTATTTTCACCGCGGACTAACACCTGATTTTCTTCAAGTTTTTTCGCCAAGTTGTTGAACCTTTCCATATTCAAGCCGAAGGTTTCACGCACTCCGTTTTCACCTTCACGCTTGAAGTGTTTATTGCGGACTAGGTAGTCGGTTAATTCCGCGACGGGTATATTGTCCAATAATTTTTCTTCGCCTTCATAACGTGCCTGGCGTGCCGCGCGGAATCTTCTCAGGATTGATTTGCGGTAGAAAAATACACCAAGGCCGAACAGTAATTTTACGATGGCATAGTTTTCCAAAGTGACTAATTTCTGGACATGGGAAAAGGCCATGTCCGGAGCAACCAACACAACACCAAGAAAAAGTCCGGCAATAAGTTCAAAGAGTTTTTTTGTGATTTTAAGCATAGTGTGTTTTTCCAGGTAATTTATAATTTTCTGAATAAGAACCGAAAGAAGAGTTTTTTGTGTTTCTGTTTGCATATTAAGAATTGTAAGGAATAAGTTTATTTGCGCGGCGTGCCTGGACCAGGTCGTGAGTGTAGAAATGAAAGGTAGTATAGAACGGGTCTTTTTTTATTCCGGCGTTCACTTTGAGCCAAAAGTTTGCATCCTTTTTGGTAATGTTTCCTTTGAGCATTTCGATGCGCATATAGTCCGCGTACATCTTTCCTTTCTTTTCGCGCTTGGTTGGGTAGTTGCGGTAGATTTTCATATTTTGTTTTTATTTAATAATAAGGTAAGGAAGTGGGAACGACTGCAAAAAGAGTAGGAATAATCCAGAGCTGGCCAGAAAGCAGACGATTGATATGAACAGTGTTTGTTTGAGTAATTGCATGTGTTTTTGTTTTAAGTAATTTTTGTTTTGGTAACACCTCCTTTCTGTTTGATTAACGAATATCAGAACATTATAGCATAACTACAAAAAAAAGCAAAGCCCCTGAAACAGAGTATGCTTTGCTTTTCCTCAGATGGCTTTTAGGTAAGGGATATTTGATATACGGCAAATATGATGACAACGGAGCTGGCAATGCCCAAGACCAAAGCAGTAGGCCAAGCGATAGTCCAAAATTTATGATCGTCCATATTGTAGGGTTTTGAAGGGATAAAATGTTTTGCTATCAAACTTCTTTTATACAATAACGGTAAATACTTAGAAGCCTGTAACGACTGCATTGTAAATCAAGTTTGATAGCCTTGTCAAAGTTTCCAAAAAGACACACTGGCGTATACTGTAATTTAGCCTCTTAACAATTCGCCCATGACCAAAAGCCCCCCAGCTTCAAAGGCGACTTCGGGTTTAAATTACGCGGAGCTTCTTGCACGTGAAATTTTCCAGGGTCGCAGAACTTTAAGGGAAATAGAAATAGAACTTAAAAGCCAACATCATGGCTGGAAAACACATTATGCCGTGGTGCGGGCGCTCAAAAAGCTTAAGAGGTCTTAGGCAAAAGACGTTCAATTGTATCGAAGAAACTATCTAAACGTTCCATCCCAGAATAGGGAATGAAGCCGCTTTTTTGGTAGCCCTCTTCTAATTTAATAATTTCGGAACGGACAAAATCACAAATCTTTCTGACTTGGGCTTTTTCATCCGATGGCGGCATTTGGTTCACCTTCTTTTCGCGTTCTTGAAGGCTGCCATTATATTCTTCAATCAGTTTGTCGTAGTACTCGGCCATTAATTAAAAGCGTTCTTAATAGGTTTTACACCCACTTCGTAAGTGCCGACACTTGATACAGCAAAACCCACCACGGCCACAAGTACTTTTGTTAAGTCCTCATTCCAAAAGTACACACATGCAAAGAGGATTGAGAGCAGAAACACTGCCAATTTTTCTTTGCCTTCAGGTATCAACTTCATGCTTTTGCCCATTTCAACCAAGCCAGTCAACAAAGGCGGCGTAACGATTAATGCTATTTGGTCCATTGTTTAGAGAGATTAAAAAGTACTTGTGCAAGTTCTGCACGGGTAACAGGTTTTTCCGGCATAAACAAACGGTCTAAAGCATTGTCGCTTGAACCGTAACCCAACATGATTTTGTTGTCGCGGACATATTTGATCGCTTCGGCCATTGGGCTATTTTCTGAAACATCTTTGAAAAGCATAGGGACTTCGGATTTATCGTAAATAATATATTTTGTGAACAGGTTGCCAAACTTAGAATATGGAACTTCAAAAGTTCCATCGTGGTTTTTGCCATAATCTGGACCATAGGAATTTTTTGCAATGAATGACTGAGTGCCATCGTGATACCCAACTAAAGCAAAGCAGTGGTTTCCGGCTCCGGTGTAGATCGGCATATTTTTAGCCAGCCAAGCTTTCACTGTTTCGATTTTATTCTCCACGAAAGCATAGTTTGTGATCTGGAATTTTTGAACTGCAACCGCTGGAGTCTTATTGTTAAGCCCATACTTTACCAAAGTGCGAAGTGCGTTTTGTAAAGAGTCGCCTTCTTTTTCCATGGATTCCGCGCCGCCACGTTCAAATTTTTGGTTGGCCCATTGTTCCTCTGGGTCGGCCATTACGCGCATTGTGTGTTCAATAGTGTTCAAAATTTCCACTATGTGAGTGAGGGCGTAAGCCGTGCAATGCCAGCTTTTCCCCTGATTATGTGAAGGTACATTGTTCATGTTTACTGACGTTGGTAGCTCCACTTGAGGCGCGCCGAAAATATGCTCTGCGGCATAGTCTCTTTGGTCTGGTAGATCAATAGCACCAACTAAACCTTGGACTTCTTCAATCATACTGTGAAGATTAATAATTAATTAGAATTAATATACTTCAATGTTAACGCAATAAGACACGGCACCACAAGTATGTGCAAAATCAACAAAGCACCTGTCATTATATTTTTCGTTTTTTCAAGCGCTGTTACCCTGCCATTCGTCTTGGTAGTTTGGGCAATAATCTGATTGTGGGACTCATGATTTGCCGATTGATTCGCTACAATAATATTAGCGAGTGCATCCAGTTTTGTACTTAAAACCTCATTTGATGGGCTATCAGGTGGCATAAACAAAATGGTTACAAAGTATTCCAGTCTGTAGCGGCCAAATCCTTTTCGTCCGGCTCGAACCGTACTTGGCTTTTTTCGTTGTCGTTACAAATGAAAATATCCGGTGCCGTCTTTTCCGGTGAGCTAAAAATTGAAAGATAACTTCCAGCGTTGTCACCTTCAGACCAACCGGCGCGTGTGATTTTTTGACCTTGAATTAAATTGCGGATTGCTTGCCAGAAATTCATATATAGCAAAATTAGGTTTTAATAATATATTTGATGGTTAAGTACGGCTGCAAATTGTTGTGCGCTGTACCAGAGCCATTAGAACCGGTTGCCTGGTCTGCGGCGGCTGATTGACCTCGAAGTACTAAACCGCCAGCACCGGTAGTTGTACCCATGCTTAGAGCGTGTGTGTGCGCTGCCAATTCAGCGGTAGTAAGTACATGTGTTTCTTCACCTCCACTTGAACCCTGCGTAGCGAATGTACCACCGTTTTTACCAACTGGAACGCGACCTTGTAAATCTGGGGCTAGGAAGTTCGCCTGGAAACTGAGAGCGGCCACCGTTCCATCAGTCGTGAAATTCACAGCCGAACCACCAAAGCTTGTGGAGACCTGGAAAGTATCGGCGGCTTTATTGATAACGTAGTAATCGGTTAAAGCGGTAATGCCGACGGGAAGTGTACCTGTTGATGAAAAGGAAATGATGTCACCGTTACTTAAGCCGTGCGCTTCAGAGTAGAAAGTGTCTGTTGTGTTGTCGCCAGTACACCATTGGGTCCAGGTATGAGTACCAGAGCCAGCACCGGTAATATCTACAGCCGCGCCCCCGCGAGTAAGTGAGACCTGAAAATCATTTGTAGTTTTGTTGATGACCCAGTATGTCGTAGCCAAAGCCAAGCCAGCCGGTAAAGTACCGCTTGAGGTCAACACGATTGGCACGTCGTTATTGAGACCGTGAGCCGTTGCGTTCACGCGGTCAGTTCCAGCGGTTACCGTGAATGTGGCGGTCATCTTTGTGTTACTCGCGCCGTTGCCGTAAAGGTAATTGCAGAGCTTATGAAGCGTTTGGTAGAGCGTTTTAGAGTAGCTTGTACCATCGGCTAGAACCCAACCACTGGGTGCGGTCGCGCCAACGAAAGGAGCAATAACACCCGATGGCGTGGATTGTGCAGTAAGTAAACGGAAGTATGTACCGTCATATTCCGCTTCATGATAGGAATTATTTAAAATATCGCCTGGGCCAAGCAATTGGGTAAAGTCCGGACCTTTGGAAAAGTAGACCGCACCAAGCCCATTGACGTTGATAGTTGATGGTCCTGTCGGCGTGAAGTTCGCTTTAAACTTTATTTTCATGCCCACTGTTAAAGCATTCAATTGCGCATCTAAGGCAAGGACAAAGGCGTTTGCTGAGCCGGTCGTAATAGCATAATCACCGGCCATTAAGATCAAATCTTTTCTAACTTTGTTGTATTGGGATGCGGTAGCCACATCGGCAACCGCGACTTGGGCAGAGTTCATTTAGGAAACGGTTACTTGTAAAGTGACTCGAAGAGAATTTAATGATGTTTTTGTGACATCCAAATTTACACGGTCAAAAAGAAAGCCGGTGTCTACTGTGGCCGTGCCATCAATAAAAGCGCCGAACTCTTTAATATTTCCGTTCCCCACGGTGGGGTCGAAATAAAATGACATCGTGGTAACATTTGAAGCCCTGAAATTACTGCCAGCCTCTACGATGGTGCGGGCGATTTCTGTTTGCAATGTTGTATCTGAGCTGGCCGGTGAGTTCGTGCCGGTTCCCACAGCTCCATAATTAATGATTCCGGTAAATCCGGATTCGCCGTTTAATATTCCAGCAAAGCCATTTTTCGTTACGTTGCAAACTAAGTTGTGCTGTACCTTTTTTTCAATAAGTCGGCCTTGTTCTTTCCAGAATAAATTAATAACTCTCTGAAGCCATAAAGGAAAAGCAAAAAAGAACAACGGCCATTGAGTTTCAAAAAGCTCTGTTGTTACTATTCCTTCCCACTCTTTTGTCTTTTCTTCAATCATGCGTGAGGGTTAAGCCCATATCATTGTAGGGTCTGCGGGTGAATCTGCTTGCCAAATGAGTTTATCCGGTGTGGTGCCAGCATCATTTGACCAGACATGGCCTACGAATATTGTAGTGCTGATATTTGTATCGGTGAAGCTCATTGTTTCTTCAAAGCTTTCGAGCTTGTCCAGTACTTCGGTGTCATCAATAAGCTCTTGTTTATCGGCATTTAAAATTTGGTTTTGCATCCAGGAAAGAATCCCAAAAGTTTTAGTGGTGACCAGTTCAACATCATACTCAAAAGTGCCGTTGCTTCGGGCTGTGGCGGTGACTCTGCTAATAAGAAAATCCATGTCGATGTCGCGCACATCAGATTGTACATTGATGGTCGCGCCCACGCGTAGGCCTGGTACGTAAGTCTTAAAGCTGCCTTCAGAGGCGTTAGAACTCCACGCCAGAATCTCTTGCATGGCACGTTGTCGCGCGCCTTCTTTGGTCTGGATAGTTTTGTCGGTAATTCTAAATTGATATTCACCATTGAGGGCAATCGAAACATTATCTTTGTACTGCACAAAAACCGCCTTATACGGCTGTGCTACTAAGGTTAAAGTATTGCCCGCACTCGGGGCGGTTCCAAAGGTTAAAATGCGGGTCTCTGGATTGTATAAAGCTTCGTAAGTAACAACAGAAACGAAATACCATTTGTAATTTGTTGATGTCCAAACTGGTCCGGCTGCTCCAGAATATGCCATACCATCATAAGCCGCCGCACCCATATCAATAACATAATAATTCGACGCATCAATCGCCCCGGACCTTGTAGCGCGATAATGTATTTTCGCGTTTTTATTGAGCAGCAAATAATTAGTAACGGCTTCAGTTAGCACAAAAGTATACTCTACAAGGTTCGTAGTGATTGATGCTCCGGCCAACGCTGTGACCGTTGAAAGGTTGGTTGCACTTGGTTGGTTGGTTGTACCGTTATCAGCAAAAACTTGGATTTGGAAATTGTCTACTGGCGCGCCGACTTTCTTTACTCTGAATTTTACCTTGGTCAATCGACCCTTTTTTACCATGACCATTTGTTGATCGGCATACGTTCGCGCTGCATTGTCACCAACAAACTGACTGGCAGCCCCATTGAGGGTTTGGATGGCTCCTTGGTTGTCGCCGATAATATCCACACCATCAGTTCCTACAGCCTTTTCATTACTCTGAAGCGTGAGCGTCATCGTGCTGATTTCGTATTTGTAACCCATCTTAAAAACCTTGTTGTTACCGTCGATTTGATGGCGTAAATCTTCGGTCACGGCACTATCCAAATAATCAGAGCCACGCACAAAAATAGAGTTGCGGAGTTGATCTACATTTTCTTGATAATGGAGTGAACCAAATACATAGTTGCCGCTTGAATCTGATATGTCGTAGGCCGCGGATTCACCATGCAATGCGAAAAGATGAACGTCTTTATACTGATCTACGTACCATTGCCATTGGAAAAGATCGGCGATTTGCTGAATACATTTTGAAACAAACTCATAGTTGAACCTCATATACTGCACGGTCTGAGTCGCGCCCGCTGCATTGTTTCGAGTGTACGCATCAGAATCCAAACACTGCATATTTGAAAACGTGACGTTGACGGTATCGGTTCCGGTAGCATCAACCTCTAATTGGATTTGATAAATTCCGGACCAGGAAGGCGACCCCGTCGAAGAAAAAGCAGACTTCAAGACGTGTACTAAATTCCAGCCGCTTTGTGTGATTTGGCTGGTCACATCTTTAGAAAAGTAATTGGTTAATCCCAGGTCACCAAATTTCAGGACGCAAGAAGAGAGCTTTGAAAAGTCATCAACAAAAACATCCACATCAATATAGTCTGAGGTCGTGAGGCCATTTTGCGTTAAATCCATGTAGAGGACACGGGCAGCGGTAACGTTTGTACCGGTTGAAGTGAGCTTTAAACCTTGGCTACCGACGCGATAGTGTGTTGTGTCCGCAGTGCCATTTGACCACACTTCGTTTGCGTCAAAGGTGGCAATCTCAACGCGCATGTTTTTGTTTACGTACTTATTCAAAATGTCACACACAATATTGATGGCCGGAATATCCTGGTAAATTTCAGCAACCAAACGTTGGTCCATTTTGTGGCTGTAATCTTTGACGGTTACCACCTGCCTTTCAATGTCGTAACCTTCGTAGGTTTTATCCGCAGATACCACGATGCCACCGAAAACATATTCGCCATCGTCATAAAGTTTCACCTCATCAAACATGGCCAGGGCGAAAGTTCTTGAACCCCATTTGTTTACCAAAAAAGTAAGGGTATCAACTTCATTATTTAAAGCCTGTTTCCATTTTACTGAAGGCCAAACAATGCTTGTGCTTTTGTCTACGCCATTAACATAGATTTGCAGTGACATAAGATTTTTAGATTAATCGCCTCTGTAAACGGAGGTCTTGCATGATTAAGTCGCCGATTTTTCGGGCTGCATCGCGGTCTAATAAAGTGTTACCAGTGATAACAACCTGGACACTGCTACCCTGGTTTGTCTGGGTGCTTGGTATGATCGTGCCGCGGACATCCGGTATAAAAGCCTCCGGGCCACCTTCGCCGACAATGTACCCTTGGCCAGCATTTACCACGCCACCTTTCGCCTTTTTGCCAGTCGAAGACTTAGAAGAGCTTGAAGATTTTGACGAAGACCCAACCGTGCCAGCACCTAAAGCTTTCGCCTTTGCCGCCGCGAGTTCATCGTAGCGTTTTAAAAGATTTGTTATGTAGTCTACTTCTTTGTTGTAGACCAACTGGGCAGAATCCAATTGATTTTTTTGGCCTTCCTGCACAACACGCAATTGCTCCTTTGCCATAAGGTCTTGCAGTTGGTCTTCGATTTCCTGCCTATCCTTAGCGGTCTTTGCGTCAGTCAGCTTCTTATCCAAAGCCGCCTTGTTGTACATGAACGTTATTTTATTCTCAAAGCCTTGTTGTTGGACTGCCAACTGGTCGAGTAAAACACGGTTCATTTCCTGTTTTTGTGCAATGGTCGTTTGCAGCGTTTCGATTTCCGTTTGCTTGGCTGTGACCTCCGCGTCGGTTTTCGCGCGTATACCGTCAATTTCTGTTTGAATTTTATCTATTGCAGCCTGGCGGTCATCCTCAATATTCATTTGTCGAAGCTCCGCTTCGGCACTCTCTCTTTCGCCAACTGTTTCAGCTCCGCGGATACGCTCTTCAACATCACTGCGGCGTTTGGTGCGGTCTTCGTCCTCGAACTTCTTATAAAGAGCTGCAAGCTGAGCTTCCTTTGCTGAGACCTGAGCGGCACCCGCAGCGGCCACAGCTTTTAATTGGTTTTGTAATTTCGTCAGGTTGGTAATATCTCGGCTTGTATCCGTCATTTTACTTATCTGGCTGCGGAAACGTCCGAATGAGCCGGCCACCTGAGCTAATGCACCTTCGACGCGTGGGTATTCTGATTTCATACCAGTTGTGAGGTTCTGCAAGAAATGTTCGCCCCAAGTTTGAGCTGGCAATAATGGGTTATATGATTGATGGATTCGGTTCATGATCGCGGCAACTCCGGCAATGGTTCCGGCAAGTGAAGGGATTTTCGAACTGATACCAGATTGGAGGTTTTGAATGAAATGTGAACCCCATAAAATTGCTGCATTTGCCATAGCTCCAAATCTTTCACCGGCTACAGCCTTAGAGCGGTCTGCGGCTTCTTGGGTAGCCGTTACTGTTTCACCGAACTTAGCTTTGTAGTCGGTGTAGAGTGCGTCAATCTGGGCGATAATACCTTCACGCATTTGGCCAGTGGTTCCAACTAAAGAGGTCTTGAGTGTTTCAATCTTTGCGATTGATTCTTGTTTTTGCAGTTCTAATTTTTGCCCTGGAATTGCTGCCACATCAGACCACGCTTGATCTTGATCGGATTTTAATACTGCCA
Source organism: Bacteroidota bacterium (assembly GCA_031402635.1). Classification (GTDB taxonomy): domain Bacteria; phylum Bacteroidota; class Bacteroidia; order Chitinophagales; family BACL12; genus WGOA01. Next base: position 11,469 of record JANNSM010000268.1, read on the forward strand.
TTTTCTGATCGAAAACTTGCTGCATTTGGTCAAGCACTGGTCCAGGTACGCCAGCCATCCTAGCCATTTGCATTTGGACTTGGCCAACGGCGTTGGTGACATCGACTATCACGCCCGCCCAGACCGCCCGAATGGTCGCGCCAAATTGGTCCCATGAAAGACCGTTAGCTTTAAGCCAGTAATCTATACCCACAATCGCAGTCACTACCGCAGCAATGGCAATGCCGATAGGATTTAAAACTGCCACCATACCAAGTACAGCCGCGGACCAGGTAGCAATCTGGGCAATGAGTTCCGGATTGGCTGCAACCCATGTGGATACCTGTTGAATTAACGGCGTAAGGCTGTTGACTAATTGGGTAATCGCCGGAGCAAGTGCCGCCGCCATTTGGGTTTTCGCGCCGTCCAAAGATGAATTGAGATTGTCTAAAGCGTCATCCAAATTCACCGCAGAATTTAGCATCGAACCGGTAAATAATTGGCCAGTTTTTGCCGCTTCCTCTCTGAGTGCCGCTAAGTTCATCGTGCCTTTTTCAAAGATCGGGATTAAATCCGTACCGCTTTTACCAAAGAGTTTAACCGCTTCGGCTGTTCGTAATGCTGGGTCTGGGATTGCCGCAATGGCGTTTCCGATTTTTGCAAATTGATCTTCAGGTCGTAAGTTCTTCAGCTCTGCAACCGTTAGGCCAAGAGGTCCCAATGCTTCGTTTGCGGATTTGGAATTAGTCCCAAACTCCACTAAGTTGACCTGCATTTTTTTAATTGCCTGGCCAACACTGGAAAGGTCTGTACCCATTTCGTTTGCTTGCATTCTAAAAACACTGGCGGCCTCTGCGGATACACCGGTAGAGTCTCGAAACTTTGCGAGCTGTTCGCCCACATCAGCAAAGTCTTTAACCATAACAGCGGTCGCAGCACCAACGGCTAAACCTGTTACCGCCGCCGCCTTAGAAACTTTTTGCAGTGCGTCACCAAAGCCACCACTGACCTTTTTTAATTCGCCAGAGGCTTTATCTACTGCTTTTAAAATGATTGATAACTCTGCGGATGCGGCCATTATTTCTTATTTTTATTGATTAATCTTTCCTGTTTTTTCCCTCGGTAATTCAGCACCATGATAATGTTTTCGACATCATTATAATCTTCATTTTTTAACGCGGAAGGTAAACAATGCAGTTCAATACACAACTGCGGAATAAGCACGCTTAAGTCTGTAGCGTGCTCATCATAGAGGATTACCGCCTTAATTTCTTCGCGCATTATCGCTACTTTTTTTTTATCTCACTCAAGACCTCTTCTACTTTTTGTTCAAGAAAGCGGCCATCTTCGTTGTCGAGTTGGTCAAAATCAAGCGGCAGGTCTTTACCTTCAGCATCGGTCATTTTCTTTACCACAATTTCAAGCTTTTTTCTTGCCCAGTGAATAGACCAACCAGGCTTTAAATCAGCCTTACGCTCTGCTGTATCCGGATCAAAACTTACATCGGTTAAATCCGCCAGGGCTTTATCAATTTGGAGACTTTCACCATATTGTAAACGATTCACCAAATAAACTTTTATCTTAGAGAATGGCAAGACAACTTCAGTAGTCGGACGTTCCATAAATTGAAAATTAAAAAAGCACTACCATGGTACGGTAGTGCTTTTTGTGAGTCAAACTTTTAGTAAGACGCGACAAGGTTTGTGAGTACAGCGGATGCCATTGCTGAGTCGTCTTGACTGTAGAGTGCCTTAAAATCAAATGATTCTTCAACAATTGAGTTCATGCCGATTTCACGACTGTAGTTTGAAATGCGGACGCGATTCAAAATGATTTTAAACTCTGGGTTTGCTGCGGCTCCGATGGTGTCAGTGTGCAAAAAGTCAAAGCTCATCGCCTGTTCTGTTTCATTGTTTTGAAGGTCGGCATAGGTAGCATCAGCATGTACAATTGTTACTGAGCCAGATACTTCAAATGCTTGGTTTACAATTTCATTTGGTTGATTTGAACCACAATTATATTCAATGTAAGGGTTCTTTTTGATTTCCATATTGAATGAACGGATTTTAACCGCAGACGCGCCAGCCAGTCCGGCAATTGCTGAAGCCTTTTTGAAGGTCAACATCTTTGGGATAAAGTCGCGCTCCTTAATGAAAGCCGCGGTGTTAGTTGCTGAAGCTGAAGCCTTGGACATAAAGACTGCTTCGTATGTTGGATAGCCGTCGTGCTTACATTCAAACTTCAAAGAATCCAACATCGCCAAAGCATAGCGCACGTTGTCGTTTGCGCTCTTATGTGAAATGGTCAATGAAGGGTGAGCAGAGCTATTGAGAACGGTAAATGTGTGGTCGTACACCGCAGAGTCGCCGCCAGCTTTTGCCACTGAAGCAACGCTACCGAATGCAGCCAAAAGAAGTAAACCCAAATTCTGGTCTTGGAGTTTTCCTTTGATTTGCATTTCACCGTATGACTCAACGTTAATTGCACCGTCTGAATCTTCGATACGGCCCAGTGATTGTTCGTTGATGACCTGCTTTACCTTCGTATCAATTTTCAGGTCTAAAGCTTTCTGCCAATAAGTAGCTGCAACCGCCGTGCCGCGGACTGATTCTTTACCAAGGCCGACTTGCTCAAGCCTACCGATAATACGTGTCATGGTTATTTAGAGTTAGATTTTAAAAGTTCTTTTAATTTTTCCTGGGCTTCCTCTTGGCTCGAAGCTTCAATCTTTTCGCCATATTCTGGAAATGAATATGATTGAATCAATCCGGTTACTACTGGTTCTTTTTTTTCTGTTGGCTTTGCCATAAAAAAGTTAGTTAGATCATCTTCATTTTTTATCTGATTTTTTAACGCGTCAACCACTTCATACTACGTCCGCTTCATAGTTGCAGACCAAGGCCAATGATGCCCAAAGTGTTGAACCGTTCGCGCCCTCCATAAATCCCCATTCCGAAGGTAAAGCGTTGGCATAATCACACGCCCCGCCCAGGTTATAATCAGCATCAAAAGCTTCAATGACAGCATCTACAGCCGCCCGCAAAATGGCCACTGCGGCTCCACGTGTAATGGTAGAAAATTCTTGGTACAGAATAATATCAAAGGCATAACTTCGTAGGTTGTCGCCGGTTGTATACATCAAATTTGCGTTACCGGATGGCTCGCAACTTGCAGCCGGAAAACCAGCCGGTGCAGTTTCATGATAGGCATAAACGACCTTCAATACCTGGCCAACGCCTGTAAGTGTATTGAGTTTTGCGACGACTGCTTGGTGTAAAGAATCAAATCCAACTGGCATAAAAAGAAGAGTTAAGAAGCAAGTTTTGCCACGATTTTATTGATGGCATTTTCAAATATTTTATTGATGTCGTTGGCCTTAGCTTCCTTTGCCCAGGTCATAAATGGTTTAGGCTTCGTGCCTTTTCTGGCGATTGATCGGGCTACCAAAAAAGCAGGGATGCCATGACGACGCGCCCATGGTTCGATTGCATCAATCGGCGGGAAATGTGGGCGGGTCCCTTCATGAACAAACAGAGCATATTTTGTGTCGGCTAACAGTTGACCTTCAAAGCTTCCCTTCATAACCGGCTTAATATTTTCTGCCAAGTTGGACATGTCTTTGGGTACGCGCTCGCGGGCGGCCATTTGCAGAATCAAAAGTGAAGCGTAAATTGAACGCTTCATTTCGGCTGCAATATCTCTAGGCGCGGAATCAAGAGCTTTTCGCAGTTTATCCAGTCCTTTAATTTCAATACTTATCATGAATATTTTTGACGTTTTTCTAAGTGGCAAAGGAGTATCCCTAAGCTTTTTTGTCTGAATTTCTGAGAGCCTTTCACGCCGTATTCTTCGCCCTCGAAAGTAATGATGTCGCCTACTCTAATATCGTTGGCGGAATCAGTGGTGAACTTATACGCTTGGCCCGCAATCTTTAAAGCAATGATATTTTGCGTCTGATCGACTGGAACCATTAACCCATATATCGAACCAGAAACAGCCGCGTACTCAGATTTACTTGCTGTTTGAGTAAGGCGTTTGACCGTCACGACATCAGTAAAAGAGGAAAAAATCATAGGTCGATATTTCTAAAGGGGTCTAAGAGCATTTTTAATTCGGCATCCATCCCATCCATCCAGTTAACACCAGCCTCACCTATACGCTCATTTGTTACCCCCTGGGATGCACGCTTGAGGTACTCTTTGGCTACGAATTTCTGGCAAGCAAAATCTAAATCTGTTGGGATGCCGCCCGAAGCGTTATAGCCGCCTTTATACAAAACCCTAATATTTTGTTTTCCACTTGGGAGCGGATACGCAAAATGGATTTCGCCGGTCAAAGGGTTCTGGATAAACTCTGTGGCCGCACTGTAAGGGGTCCAGGTAGGATTATTATAATCTCCGGACCGGACGGAAATGCTTGTGATTGATGCCACCGGATAACGGGCAAGTCGAAGCGTCTGAAAACCACCGTCGAAATATTCGGTAACATCAGAGCCAGTAAGGAGTAAATCACGGTTCAAATAACGATTAATAAAATCACTTGCTGAGGTGACCAGGCTTTGCAATATCACGTCCCAAGTGGTGGCAGTAATATTCAAAAGTGATTTGACGCTGGCAATGGTTGTGAGGTCTTGAGCGGCTGCGGCCATAAACGAAAAGTTAAAATTCAATTCAATTATATACCGACTTTTTTACCGTCAAAAAAAAAGCCCCGCGTTTACACGTAGGGCTTTTTCTGCATTTCTAGGGCTTAGTACTAAGCTGGGGTTGTAGAGTTCACACTTGAACCCTCTGCATCTGGTTTGACCAGGATGCCCGCAGCAATGAGCGTAGCCGTTGTGCTACTCATTGTGTCTTTTGCACGAACCCATTTATACCCGGCAAGGCTTACACGTCCAGCCGCCGACTTGTTATCACCGTTTGAACCTGTTACCTGGCCAATGGTTGTAATGGTTGTCCATGTACCATCAGAGCCATTTGTTGTGTCGTTAGAACCCTGGAAAACCACATCGTGGGTTTCTGTTGTACCACCGACCGCGCCAAACATTAGCACACCCAGAGCGTCGTCTTGGTATGCTTCCACGTTCACACCTACGCCCGTTTCGGTAGCCGTGATTGATTTAGGTACAATTAGTGGAATAAATTTATATTTTTCTGCTAAGCATTTCATAATTGAAAAAGTTATCTGGGAAATAAAACCTATTTGTTCTCCGCGCTGGCTGGCGCGCCCTTGCTGGCTGGCTTAGCCTTTTTAGGCGTTACGTGCGGTACAACTTCGCCATCCTCATCAATGATAACGTAATCTCTTTTATCAATTGGTTCGAGTTGTTTTTCTGTAAGTTCGTATTCCTGGCCGGCCTCTACAAGCTTGCCATCTTTATCTTTGATAATTTCGTATTTTTTGTAGAAATTTCCACCGAAAAATGAAGGTGAATTAAATCGGATTTTCATACTTGGAATTTGATTAAGTAATGGGAAAAATTTAAAGGGACTCCGCTATTATACAGAGTCCCTTTTACAATTATCAACTTGCTGCGGTCTTGAGTACTGCGAACGCTGTAGGAAGTCCTACTGTGATTGCAATACGTTCAGTGATACGAATTGCCGCCTGGCTTGTTTCAAACAAACTTACACCGCCTACTACTCCATCCTCTGAAATTTTCATTGTTACTTGGCGACGGTCACCAAAGAACAAACCTTTTTGGATTGAACCAAATATTACATATTTTGTGGATACCGCTGTAGTCGATGGCATTTTGTCACTGAGGTATACAGGATAACCCCAGAGGTAACCCGCTGGACGAAGACCAAAGCCATTGCCAGCACCCTTTAAGTCGCCCTCCATAGGCACGATTGGGTTTTGGAATGTAGATACATGCTGACTGTTTTCAGTAAGCTTTTGTACCATATTCCAAACCAAACGGTGCATGTAGAAAGCCGCTGTAGGCAGGATTGAACTCTTTACGTTTGCTACCAAGTCGCGCAAATCGTTAAGTGTTAATTCTGGGAATGTGTCTTGGCCGGATGCCATTGTTACTACTGTTACTGAAGAGTTGCCAAGGATACCGGTAAATGGTGAACCTGTACCGTTGAAAGCCTGGTTATCTTCTTCACCTGCGAACGCCTCAGCAAAGAGGTCTGAAAGCTCTTGAACAACTGACACATCAGCATCTTCGAGTAGTTCGTTTGAGTATACTGTGATACCCACCATTTGTTTTGCCGCAAGAGCTACGTTACCAAGTACAGGTGTTGACGCTGTACCGGCTGTAGCTTCCCCAGGCCAGTAGACACTTACTGAAGTGCTGAGGGTTGGCACGTTCAATGTGTCTGATTTCATTTTGCGGACGCGTGCAAATTTACGTGCAAGTCCGTAGTCCTCTTCAATGCGTGCGATTTCAGCCGCGAACTCTTCAGGAACCAAGAAGCCACCGGCTGAGCCTGTACCTTCATTCATGGCTTTACCTTCAGCATTGATAACCTTCAGACCCGCTGTGTCTTTGTTGTAAACGGCCTTTACGAAGATTGCCGCTTTTTCCTGCATAGCAAACATCGCTTCAGGTGAACGGTCACCCTTTGCAAAAACTTTAGACTTATCAACTTTGTCTAAGCCAAGCTCTTTAATGCGTGCTTCTAATTTTTCATCCAACATTTTTTCAAGTGCTGGCAGACCCTTTGTCATTGTTTCTTCGAGAGCCTTTTTGATTGCTTCGATGTCCATACATTTTTGGGGTTAAAGAAATGATTTATGATTGCGCTTTTTTGAGGTCTCGCAAAACCTTGCCCATGACTTTGTCAGCACCACGTACAACGTCAATTACCTTCTTGAGAGCTTCGGCATCTTTTTCCGTGTCTACAGCTGAAAGTAAATCTTCCAATGGTTGGATTGCAGCTTTGCAACCTGCCAATGCTGTTTCGACAATCGACTTGTTCTTTGCAGACAAGACGCGTCCGGATTTTTTGCCACTCTCGGTTTCCTTAGATTCAACCACGTAACAATCAATAAGGGCTACCATGTCGGCTTTGAGTTGAGTAATGACTGACTTTGGTAATTTTACGCCTTTGCCTTCGTCTGTAGTCGCAGCCGTAAGCTCTGGAGCATCTTTACCAAATTGGTCATAGTGTTTTTTTAAATGATCGTAGACACCTTGGCGGTCTGTTTCTGCTAACTCAGTATCAGCAAGCAACGCCGTCATAGCCGCTTCAGTACCAAGCCAGTTTACTTTCAGTTCACCGTCTACAAAATCGTGGTGTGGATATTTGTATGATTCCATTGCTTCAGCATTTTCACTGTCTACCCATGCAAAAGCTTTTTTGAATTTTTCCCAGTCCATAACGTCCGCGCCCGCATCGTCCTTGGTCATGCAATCAGCTTTGTAGCGTTCAATGGCTGCGGTAGCGTCCCATGCCGCAGATTCATCCATAGTCGGCGTATCCTCTTCGGTAACCACTTCCTTTTTCGTGAAGTATTTGCTTTCAAATTCCATGGCAGCCGCAATAGATTTAGCGAGTGATAAAGCCTCTGGATTTGCTGGAACTGGTACAAAAGAAAGTTCGAGTAATTCCGCTTTCGTAATCACATTTCCTTTGCGTTCTTTCGGGATGAAACCAACGGAAACAGTACGGACGATACCATCATCATACAATTTGCGGAGGTGTTGACCGGCTTCAGTATCAGCAAAAACGCCAGATATAACCACTTGTTGGCCTTCAATTTTGATGTCAGTTGCAGCGCCGACGATAGCGTTAATATCCCAGTAATTATGTCCAAAAAGAATGATCGGATTTTTCTTGTAATTCTCAAAATCCCAACCCTCAATCAAAATACTTTCGCCGTCACGGTCAACACCTGAAGTGGTGGCTATGACTTCAAAAGTTCCTGAGCCTTTGACTTCCTTGGCAGAGATTTTTGAAAGTGCTTTAGAAATTTGCTCAAAGACTTCTTCGGAATAAATTTTAAGGTAGAGATTCATAGTGTTTTGGGGGCTTATGGTTTTATTGTTTATCTGATTTTTTGCCACGTCAACTTTGATCTACAACGGGCAATAAGACGCATCGACAATTCGGGTGAAGCGGTGGCGCGTTCACTCCGCCGCCGTATGGTTCAAGTCCAAATTCAAGCAATTGGTCTTCACTCAAAAACTCTGCACCTAGGTCAACTTCATTGCCATGTAAAAACTCACAATCCGGGTCAACGCGTTCGTCTAATGCCGTATACCAAATGGCTTTGGAAACTACACCGCTTTGTTTCCAGGCTTCTAAGTCTGATTGCGCTCCGCCTCTGATCGTTTCAGTTCTTGCGATAGTCTCAGCTCGCGCCTCTCCAAAGCCGGAGTACTCACTAATGCGCGCCGTTAATTCATTGATTGTTTCGCCCTGGGAAACGCCCGCAGCAATTAAATTCCGCAAGTCTGTAGCGGTCTTTGTGGTTAACTCTTTAGCGAAACGTAAAGCATTTTTACGGATAAACTCCGCGGCCAAATCAGTATCAAACGGATTGTCTACGCCCACGTCTTGCAAAGCCTGGTCACCGGCTACCTTGGCCAACTCTTTGAACAGCGGCGCGAAAATGTCGATGGTCAATTTGATTTCTTGGTTTGGGTCCAGGATGTCAGCTTTCTTTTTGAAAGAACTTTTACCAACATCAGACTTTTTCAGTGCAGCAATTGCACGTTTCTTTTGATCTTCAAAGAGGCCTTCGGCTGCGGCTTTGTATTGATCTTCAAATGGTTTTAAAAGTTCGTCTTGCTTGGCTGTACGTGCTTGGCCTTTCGTTTCAAATTCCGGGTCTTTGCGGTTTCTTTGCTGTGGGGTTTCTTGTGGTGCTGGCAAATCTTCTTTGTCTTCATCGGCCTCTTCAATGTGCTTGGTTCTCGCCTTTAAACTTTTACCAAAAACATCCGAAAAAGATTTGGCCACGTCTTCAATCGTCACGCTTTTAACCTCTGGTTTTACTGGCGGCAAAGGTCGTTTCATTTCCTTGGCTACATCAGCAAAAGGCGAAAGACCAAAACCGATAAACAACTGATCGCCATTTTCAACCTCTGGGCGACTCTCTGCACGGCGTACTTCATTAACTGAAAGCCATCCGTTGTTAATTCCAGAGCTGTAATATTCCGCTGTCACGATTGGGTCTTCAGTTGGTTTGTTTCCGATTTCGTAGTACATGCCTTCAGTGTCCGCAAACAATGGCAAATAGAACTCCGTTAAGAAGCTCGCAGCGCGACGCATCTTTGGGATTGTGTTCAAGCGTTGGAAAATGTAAATGGCCGCGTCTGCGGTGGCACGGTTGATGTCCTCAGTCACACCAAGCATAATCTTTGGGACTTTGAAAATGCCCAGGATTTCGTCACGGGTATATTTTCTTTTTTCCACATACTCCATGTCCGCATGATTTACGTTGAACGTATCAACTTCCATGCCCTTTGGAGCAATCAACATTTTCCCGGCATTACGTGGGCCGCCGTATTCTTGTTTCCACTGCTCTTTCAACTTAGCCTTTTGCTCTTTGGTTAGCGTTGTATCGAACTTCAGGATTACATCCGGACGCGCAAAGTTTCGCATAAATTGGCGGTCGTAGAGCTTCGCGGCTTCGTCTGTTTCCGCTGGCAACCTCGCAGCCTCAAGCGTTGACATGCCTTCGTAATCGTCCTTTGGATTGAAGTTTCGAAACATGACGATTTGGTCTGGTGCAAACGTGTAAGACGTTCCATTGCCGCCGTTGTAGCGATAGCCAATGATGGTATTGTATTCATCAAGCAGAATTTTTACGCGCCAAGGTTGCAGCGGCATAATTTCCCCTGGTTGGTTTAAACCATTGCGTAAAATTAACCAGTATTCTTTCCCCTCAAGTTCCAGGTTTGCACCCAAACGGAAAAACAAAAGATCGCGGGTAAAACCTTCGTTTACGTAATTCAAAAGTTTATCGGCTGGATGGTCAAAGACCTGCTCCTTGTCGCCGTTCTTGTTGTTCTTCATCAAGCGCAAGTCAATGCTTGAATACTCTTCAGCAATGGCATTAACTGCACCAAAAACCCACCCGCGGTATAAATCGCCGGAGCTATTGGAGCCACCCGTTAGGCTACTGAAAAGAGTTGATACCGCTTCAAAAAGTGGGACTCTGTCTTTGACATCTTCTTTCGATTTCTTTCGGAAAAAATCTAATAGCGACATTGGATGACTGAAAAATGATTTGTTCTTTTTCAATCATAACGCTGTTTATTTTTCACGCAACCGGCAACTTTTATGAGCGCGGTTAAAGTTCCGGACCATCTTTACGAAAGCACTTAGCAACATCGGATAGCCACGCACTGGCTCCATAACTCCGCAGTGATCGCATAAAAGCTGGTTGGGTTCGCAATCGTATTTAAGCTTGGTGTGACTCATTTGGGATTAAATTATTCTTTACAGCAAATCGCTCCGCAATCTTCGCCCGGTGCTTATTTAAAAACTCTGCACTGATTGGGTCTTGCGGAATATATGGGCCACTAAACAACCTTGGTGGCTCCGGCATAGCCATGGGGGAAATTCTTTTTATTAAACCAACGGCAATCAATTCACCATGAATAAAAAGAAATTTCTTTTTATCAATAACCTGGCCAATGGCTTTAAATTCCACATCAGAGATAATTATATTTTGTTCGTTTTCCCCAAAAAAAGTTATCTGATAGTTCATAAAAATGGTTAAGAAATAAACGCTACCTTGTTACCTTCCCTCGGATCAATAAAGCCTTTAATCTGATTATAAACGTACCGGATACTATTGCAATTATTATGTTTAAAATCGTCTTCCAGGATTATGTCAAGCCGCCGGACAAATTCTTCTTTTCCAATTCGTTGAAGTAATCCAACACAATGCTTTGCGATTTTTCTTTCTATTCGGCTGTCTACAAAATCTGATATATGAATCTTTAATTTTAAAGCCTCAATCATTTTTGAAATTTCCGGGTTTCTTTTATCCACAGCTTTTGCTGTAGATACGTTAGTATCTTCTTTTGTAATATTGTCTTTTGTATAGTTGTTTATTGTGTCCGCCATTTTAGGCAACTGAGTTGCCAATTCTGGCAACTCAGAATTACCAGAATTGGCAACAGTGTTACCATTTTTGGTAACTGTTACCATTTTTGGTAACTCACACCATTGGCTATAGTCCTTACTAAACTTAATTTTGTTACCATTTTTGGTAACTATTTTACGGGCAAGAAGTTGCTTAATGGCACGGCAAATGTGCGCTTTATGCAAACCGGTCATTGTCACTAATTGGCTGTTACTTATCCAGTCTTCAGATTTGTTGTAGCCGTAGGTCTTACGCCATATAGCCCAAAGGATGCGGCTCTGGTATCCATTCAATTGTGTCTTCATTAAAGCATCAGCAATTTCACTTGCGATAGGGATATACCCATTTTCTTTTTGTGGGTTTGCCATATTGATTTTGAAAACTAAAAAAGCGCGGTCAAAGTCTTTTATTCCCTTCACAGAACACAAAACCCATGTTGACCGCGCCGTCTGAATCTTCAAATAAATTTTTCATGAGTGTGTATTTTTTTGTGGAAGGGAATTACCCAGCCATCCTACCAAACCAATAAAACTTTTACAAGTAAATTGCTGTGATATAATCCTGACTGCACCGTGAGCTAAAAGAAGTTTTGCCATGCGATAAACGCCGTAGGCTTGAGCCGTACTAGTTAAGGCACTGTAAGCATTACTAACCTACGCCGCGCAATGGACGGATGCGGGTTGAGATGGCCCGCCGGTGTTATCTGAATATGGTCCCGGTTCAAGCCCGGGTATTTGGGTATGCCTAAACAAACTCCGGCATAACATCTGGTACACCCTTCAGGATTCCTTGCGTACATAAAGCATCAGCAATAACCAAGTCATCATGATATGGGGCTATGGCATTCATCGAGCCGTTTTCGTCGAAATAGTAATGCAGAATTTCACTTAAAATCTCTGCGGATACTTCATTGTTTCCGGTGGCATAATAGCGCTGGAGCATGTTAATCATGACGATTTTTGTTTTGACGTTCGTATGCCATCCCAAAATCTCAGTTTCTTTTTGGGTCACTTTGTCCATCGTGACGGTTCGATAAATCTTATCGTACCATTCCGGAAACTCTCTACAGGCGTACAAGAAAGCCAAACCGATATTGTTTTCAGGTACAATAATGACGTTTTCCAAACCCTCCAGCATCTTGTCCAGAATCCCGGCAAGCGCGTCCTGAGTACACCATCCGCGGTATTGCTTGTATAATTTAAAATTCATGTCGCGGATAACGATTGTAGAGAAATCCCCACCAACCCGACCATTTGCTATATCAATACCCACCGAATAATACGTGTCCTGATCGAACCCTTGATCTAATGAGCGTTTAAATTCCCGAAACGTGGAAACATACCCAATTTTATTTATCGCCGTTATAACGTCAAATTTTAGGTCTTCAGGAAAAACCGGTGACCCGTTCAAAACAAATGGGATGTTTAAATATTCTTGTAAGAACTTTCGTATATCAATACCGCCCCGGGTCTCCATCATTTTTTCGCAACGTTCCTGGAGGCTCTGCATTGACCAACGCTCCGGCCATAGCGGCCTACCCCGTTTAAACTTCACCCTGAGGCGGTCGCCTTCCTGGATAAAATCAATGTCTTTCTTTGGGTCAAAATCTAGGATAGCCGGGTACTCAATTACCTTTACATTCTTGTTTGGCGCTTCTTGTTTCAAGAGGTTCACAAAACACATATCCGAAATGATCGTGCCTAAAACCACCATCGAACCATTCGACGAAAGCACCGGGTAAACCGTGGTAAAAAACCAGGAGTAAAAAGCTTCGGCAATTCTTGGGTTCTTCACGTCCCTTTCTTCTTGCGGGTCATCAACAAATACTTTGGTAGGACGCGCACCGCGGATAGCTTCGCCTTTGGTAATAGCTTTGATCTCGGTGCCATTTAAAAGCTGCAATTCACGTTGTCGCCATTTCTGAAGTTTCGCCGCCTGTTTATCCTCCATTGGCACTATGAGGCCATACAAGCATTTAATCGTGTCGTTTGTTTCAAGCTCTCTTCGGATGTCACCGATAACTTTTTCGCCTAAACCCCTGGCCATAACCAACAAAATACTGGGTTCCATTTCATACAGTAAAAGCCACAGTACAAGTATTTTACTGACTGCGGTTGTCTTGGCGTGGTCACGGGAAACGATAGCCAAAACGTCCTGGGCTTCTTTACACTCCGCCCATAGCTCAAAGTGAAAGTCCGCGGACGGGTACGCTTGGCCGGTCTTTTGGTCTGAAGTCCAACGCTTGGTAATATCCTGGGCAAAAAGATCAATACGCCAAAAGTAAACCGACTGCATTACCAAACGCCACTGGTCAAGCGGTAGGCTTTTTCGTAGTGGTAGGTCGTGGTAGATTTTTAGCGCCCTTTCCTCTGGCAGCATTAGGCTTTGTGGTACTCGCATCTTTGTCTAGGTCATCGCGGGCGCGGTCAAAATCAAAGCCCGTCATGGATATGGTTTGTGTCGTTACGCGTGTAGGTAAACCCGCTTCAGTGCGGACCATTTCCCATATTTTTTTCAATTGGTCTGCGTCAATAATACGACCGTTGACCATGTTATCGACTACAGTTTCCAGCACAAATAAGAGATTATCAAGCATGGCATCAATACTTTTGCCACGCTTCTTTTTAAATCGGTCTAGTGCTTGTTGGTAGAATAACAATTGGGCGGCTTTCTTTTCTTTACCCCAACCACCCGCAGCGTGAGCCATTGGAGAGGTGAATTTGCCGTATTTATTTTCAAAGAATGGCTTGACCTCGCTAAAAACAGACTCCATGAACTCAGTATGCAACGCTGGATAATTATACTTGTTCGTCGGCCTTTGTTTCTTTGGCAGTGGTTTTATTGTCTTTGGCTTTGCCATCTTCGTGTTCTTTAATGATTTGTTTCAATTTATCGACCTTGGAAATTTTGACAAAAAAGGCTTTCTTCTTTCCGTAGTTACCGGTGAGATTAATAAAGCCGTGTGCTTTTTCCATATTCTTGAATATGCCAGCCCTGGCCTCAGGAGACAAGTTTGTTTTGATCTGGCGAATCATGCGTGAAACTCCGGTGGTAAAGGCTACGTTGTCCTGGCCGAACTCCTGGAGTTTATCCATGGGTAAGTTATCAAACATAAAGTTTACAATGGGTTAAAAATATCTTCGTCATTTAAACCGAAAAATTCCGCGATTGCGTGGCGTTCTGGTCGATGTCTTCGGGGGCTACATTTGCCTTGAGACCAAAGGTGAACGTGCTGGCGGGTAACGTTTGTCAGGTTCTTTTCAAATCGCAGAAACTTATAAAGTATTGCCTGGCTGTTACCAGAAAGCTGCAAGAGTTTGCCGATTTTATTACGGAGTTGAATTTCAGTTGTCATCATTTCATTTGGTAAAAATATAGTTGTCAGGTTGGCGCGGCGGGAATCCCTAGAAAAGATTGCCGCGCCTCTCTTGACTTCACCGCACCCAGTTTAAAGTCATGTGATAGGACTAGAGTGGTAAGAACACTTTTGCAGAGGGGAGCAGGAATCGAACCTACCATTTCGTTTATTGCTGGCGAAGTCGCAAGCGTTAAACGATGTTTTGACCTGTAAACTATCCCCTCGGAGCAACGCGCCGCACTAGACGGCGTTTGAACCGGATGCACTCTACCAGACTGAGCTATAGCCCTAGGGACTAAACGGATTTGAACCGTTGACCTCATCCACGCCCAGCATTGTAAAAGAATACTTTGACTTTTGCAAATTTATTTCTTCGCCTTCTTTTTAAGTTGTGAGTTTTCTTTTACCAAAAAATCAATAACCTCAAACAGTTTGTTTCGCGGTAATTCATTGATCTTTTTGCCGTAGAACAAGCCAAGGAACTTTTGCGGCGGTTCATTCAAAAGACTTTGTTGATGGGCTATAACCTCTTTCATTTCCTGCTCATAGAAAAACTCAGAATCGAATTTGGCTTGAGCTTCATTTTGCCAACGTCTGAAAATTACGGCGCGCAAAAGCTGGGAAAAAGTAACCGGCTTCTTGGGCTTCATAGCATCGGTTGGAACACTCGCGGGTGGTGCAGAGCTTTCAATATCCGAAAAAATATCGTCGATGTTTTCGTTGTTAATATTCATCATGATTCATTAAGTAAATACCGAAAGCGAAAGTGCCAAGGGCAAACCCGCCCCAGAAAATTACCGGTTCGTAAATGAGTAAAGATATTGTTACCACGATAAACCAGAAAGCTATGATGCAAAAGCCGATGACCTTTTTAGTATCGTACATATTAAAGGGGGTTAGTAATTATGGGCTGAGCTTGAATACTAAAACAAAGAATTTCTTCTTTTGGTTTTGGCATGAATCCTATGCTTAAGTTAATTCGGATACCACGCTTTAAATCTTTAAGTAAAAGTTTTGAAAATTTCTTATCAATTGTGATTACTCCGATTTGTTTTTCATAGTTAAACCCAAGAAGCAAAGGGATGGTTATTTGTTTAGTTATAGCCATAAAGTAAATCGAATAAAGAAATTTGATTGATATTTCGACCGTGGTTTTCACCTCCGCATTTGCATGTGCATTTAGATTGTTTTGCCGCACGGCATCGCTTCGATAAATTTTTACTGCACGTCATCTATTTGTTGTAAAATTAAACTCAATTTTCCCAATCATACCTTTGGCTTCTCCATACATAACGGTAACAAGTTTTCGTAAGTACTTTTCCCATGGCTGTTTAAATTGTTTTCTGATCATAAGGTTTATTGAATAAGTAATTCCTGTTCACAGTCTGTATTTTTGCAAAAATATCTTTTACCCTCAATATATGCCTGCTTTTCGTTACTCCAATAACGGTCTTTAATCGTGTGAAAAAGTTCACCCCTGCCACACTCGGGACACGAATATTCATTCTCAGGAATATCGCAATACTCACAATTGCATTCATGCTCAATCAATTCTACTTCCTGAGCAAGCGTTGGGTCTTTTTCCAGTAGGTGTCCATACAGCGCACCTTCACGAGCAAGTTGTATATGCTGAGCATTTCCAAATTCAAGTAGCATTTTTAAGTTCGTTAAGGAGTTCGGGATTTTCCCAAATGTTGCCAATGATCAGCCAATCGTTTTCTATTAAAATATCTTCGCCACCATCAAGTCTAGTTCGGGCAAACCCAGGAAGATTGCCGTTGTCCTGAAAAAATACTTGAAAAATAACACCATTTTTATCCTTTAATATGTCACCTTCAAAAATATATTTTCCGTTTTCATCTTTAACACCCGTGCATTGGTCTAAAACTTCATCAACGGTTTGCTCTAAATAAGCCTCATGTTTCCCGTCCGAATCGTCCCCATCGGCTGAATTATGCAGGTATAAGAAGCTACTTACCCTACGCAAAAACGAAGTAAGGTACTGGTCCCCCTGGTAAAAAAGCTTAATACTTCCATCTTCTTGCTTTATGCGGGCGCGAAATGTGAGGCGATAATTTATCATGAACAAAGCTCCGTTAAGAATATGAAAGGGTGGTCGGTAATTCATAAATGCGGCCACTCCAAAAGGTCTAATAACTTGAAAGCGGAATTTTTCCGGATGGGTCAAACACTTCATAAATCAAATATTTTGTGACGAAAATTTGAAGATATATTTCGTTTAAAACGCTGGGTTTTTTGGAGTAAGTCCTTATCATTCGGTAGGTACGTTATGGACTTTAAAAAGGAAGTGTTCAAGTGTCATGGGTTCATATCCCTGGATTTCCAGAGAGCGTAAAAGATGTCTGCCATCGTGCATAGCCTCTTCGGTTCGATGACCCATATTGTGGAGGTGGCCGTGTACGTTGTATTCCGCAGTGCCAAGCAACGCCGGGATATGGCTAAAAAGAATTTTTTTACCGAAATATTTATCAATCACATGGTGGCCGACAAAGTCCCAACCGTGATTCAAATACCAAGAATTAGATTTGTGGTCGTGGTTACCAAGCACCAACCATTTTTTGCATTGAAGCGGCATAATATAGCGTTGGTGCATAAGCTCATCATTGCCGATGCACACGTCGCCAAGGTGAATTAGTACATCCTCTTTTGGTATCCGCATCAGTCCCTTAAAGATTTTGTCTTCAAAATCTGCGGGGCGTATACCCCATTCTTTGTACATTTTTTCGTGATTAAAATGTGTGTCGGTTGTTATCCAGACGGTAGATTTTTTAGGCTTCATTTTATTTGGTTAATTGCGTGGTGTGTTATAATCGAAAGCACTATCCATAACGCCTACGGCCTTTTTCCATGTTGAATTTCATTTGGTAATAGAAACTTTCCGCGTTGTGCGGTTGCTCTTTTAAATGGTCCGTTGCACATTCTTGGCAAACGCCAGGTCTTGGCGGTAGAAGCGTCATTTTGCCGTTGAATGGTTGTTTAACTCTTTTCATAAAAAACTTAATGATTGAAATATTTGGTATGCGACCTGCGGCACTATTGAGTTTCCAAGGGCTTTAAGTCTGTCCAGCCTTTCGGGTATCCCATCATTTTTTCTACAAATTCTGGCGATATTTTCTTGCCAGTCATCCTGAAAATCTGCTCTGCCAAACTTCCCGGTGGTGTCGTTTTTCTGCCTATCGAAACTCTGTATGCCTTCCTCTTTTCTAATCCCTCCGGTGTCCTTATTGCAATGTTTACCGCTGTTGGCGTTAGCAATAAACCAAATTCTTTCCCGTTTATGTGGAGCGTTGACACTGCAAGCTGGAATAATAAACGGCTGGCAATCGTAACCGATATTTTCCAGGTCAACACACACTTGCTCGAATGCCAGGCCGTCTTCGATAGTAAGGAGTCCACGCACATTTTCAGCAATAACCCATGTCGGCTTGATAATTGATACAACTCTAAGCATTTCCGGCCAGAGGTGACGGCTGTCTGATCTACCATTTTGCTTGCCAGCTTGGCTAAACGGTTGGCATGGGAATCCCCCTGTAAGTATATCAATTCGTCCAGTGTAGTTTGCTGCGGGAAAGGTTTTGATGTCGCCATATTGTTTGGTTTGGGGAAAGTTTTTTTGTAAAACCTGGGTGCAAAACGGGTCAATTTCTACTTGAAAAATATTATCCCAGCCCATCCATTCAGAGGCCAGATCAAACCCGCCAATGCCGCTAAAGAGTGAGCCGTGTTTCATTTATGATTCCTGGATTAAAAACTGATTTGGGATTTTCCAATAGCCATTAAACCGCCTAAATTTTGAGTTGCAATCTTCTATTACCAAAGAGATTTTTTTCATTTTGTTATCTACATGTCCTTTCCACTTTTCTTCAGTATATTGAACAACCCACATTTCGTTTGCCTCAATATCAACCATGAAAAAATCTCCTGGATGAATAATATTTTTTGAACTTTTCTTTTTCCAATACTTGATACTCTCTACCGTATCGACATCCGTTTCTTCATCTTTAAAGTAGCTCGGATTTTCTAATAAAAACTTTCTAAGTCCCGTTACATCGACGGATATTTTCCCCTCCATAATTTTAAAAAGTTAAGATTAATTATTTTTCAACTCACGAAGCGCGGCATGTGCGGCCTCATAAGCAGACTTAGTACCACTTTTTGCGGCTATTTCCCGTAGTATTGCTGTTAAAGCATGTACCCCCCCATGGGTGGACATATCAGCATCGACCGTCACGTCAACATCGTGTTTTGTACCGTCCTGGCTGCAATTTAATTTTAAACCGATAAAAATTGATTCTTGTTGATTAAGGTTTTTCTTGAGCATATAAATATTAAAATGATATAGGTTTAGTAGGGCGACCGTGGTTTTCACGGCCATAGTATGGGCAAGTCAGCAATACATTTTCACTCTTGGCAGGCA
>JANNSM010000269.1:0-2157 GCA_031402635.1 Bacteroidota bacterium
TTGGCGCCGATCAGCTCAAACTGACGAAGCACTTCGACCTGATTGCCTTTGCCAACGGCGAGCATGGCGATCACGCTGGCCACGCCGAAAATAATCCCCAGGCCGGTAAGGCTTGAACGGACTTTGTTGCCCAGCATGGCGTTCAGGGCGATGGACGCATTGGACCAAACCCGTTTGGCGCTGTGTGTGGATTTAGGTCGCTCCGGATTCATTCGATTTTCCGGTTTGCTTATTTCGTGCTGCCTCCGCCGCGTTGTCCTCCCCGCGACGCGCCGCCCGGACGGCTGGATGGTTTTTCATCGCCCGGTTTGGGGAGAACGGCATCGGTTGAACCAGCCTCCGGATCATCGTCAAGCGGCGGCTCTTCAGGCGTTTGTTTTTCGTCAAGCCATTTCGCTTTCACCGCCGGGTCGAGCAACTTCCATGCTGATTCCTCCGCATTTTCCGGAACAGACAGAAACAATTCTTCTGCAGCACTGACACCGGCCAACAAGACCGTTTCATTTTCGTTGTAAAGTCCGGTGATCACTTCACGCCGGATAATTGCAGCGCCCTCCTGAATATAAACATAACTCATGCTGTCATTGCGAAAAACACATTCCGATGGCGCATAGAGCGCGGTATCCGCACGAGCGGTGACAATGTTGTTGGAGGTCGTCATGGCAGGCCTGAGCGTTGTGTCTGATTTGAGCAAAACGATTTTTACCTCGAACACTTTCGCATCGCTGTTAGGGCGCTGTTCCCCGATGTTGGCCACTTCAATAACTTCACCGGGGTATTCGCGACCCGGGAAAGCATCCACGCCCAGCGTGACTTTCTGCCCTTCCGTGATTCGGCTGATGTCCACTTCATTGATATAAGTCAGGGAAATCATTTCGGAAAGATCCGGCAGCGTGGCCACGGTGCTTTGCCAGGGCGAAATGGTGGATCCGACGCCCCGACGAGTGCCATCCCAATTGCGGTCGTAAATCACCATCCCGTCCGCCGGAGCGCGGACTTCAAACTGATCGAGCAAGGCTGCGAGGTCACTGATTTCATTGCGCTGCAGCGACATGGTGCCTTCAATCTCCTTGATGCGGGCCCGTTCTTTGTCGCGGCGTATCTGGTAATTTTCCACCGACTGATCGTATGCGCGCTGAGCTTTTTCAAGCGAAATCTCCGCCTGCCGGATAATCGCCGGGGGTTCATAAACGGACTGATCCAGCGTAATGCGTGCTTCCTCCAGCGCATAATGCAGGTTGACCAGGTTCTCCCGGTTTTCGCGCAAGGTCAGGGTGCTGTCCAACACGGCCTGGGTCTGCTGGGTCATGGTTTTCTCCAATTCGCCCTGCAGGTTTTTTAGTTTCGAAGAAGCTTCGGTGCGATCAAGGGTAGCCACGTATTCACCCGCCTTGACACGAGTGCCTTCTGCAATCAAATCCGTGATCTGAACCTGCCACAAGCCCGCACTGCGCAACCCTGTAGGACCTTGAATATCCAGCGAATTGCGGGCCTTCAGCTCACCAGTAACGGTTACCGTTGCTTCAAACGGCCCTTCAACAACGGGGACTTTAATCGGTTGGTCACCCGAAGGGTCTTCGCTGCAGGCGCTTAATGCAGCAGCGGCAACAAACAACAACAGACTGCAGATTGACCGGCCACGACGGCCTTGCCATCCGCTCCAGTTTCCGGAATCATTCCTCATGAGCCAAAGATAACCGATTCACCCGCCGCGAAAATTGCCCGGTTCCGGGATTTTGAGCCCTTGCACCGACATTAACATTTTGGAATTGCCGCTGCGTTCAACGAGTACGTTCAACGGCTCTGTACAACGGCTATGTTAACGGTTATGTTTGGTTCAACGAAAGAGCTTCATGAAAATTTTGAAGAACCAGGTTTCATCGGCGCGGATGACCGAGTCCAGTACACGATCTGCAGCCCCTGCGAAACGGCGGATCCGGGTTACGGAATTATGCAGTTCACGGGCGCGGGGGTCCGGATCGTCCATACCTACCCCTTCCAGTTCATCCAGCAATTCCATCAGCGGGGTGAGTTCCCGCTTTTTTCGTTCTCTCGTAACCTTTTTAGTGACCTGCCAGATGTCCTTGTCCGCCACAAAATACTCCCGGCGTTCGCCCAGCCTCAGTTGCCGAACAACCAAGCCCCAGTCCATCAGGG
>JANNSM010000270.1:0-6823 GCA_031402635.1 Bacteroidota bacterium
TGCATATCCCGGAAAAACAAGATAAAAGCCCCAAAAAACCGGTAAAAAAGCAACGACGAATGAACGTTGACCCTGTCCGTGAAACGTCGCCGGTTCATGTTGTAGTTTTGACCCCATGAAGTACCGCCCGATTCCCCCCACCCTTTTCCAGACCAACCGGGAGCGGTTTTGTGCCAAACTACCCCCCGATTCAATAGCTATTCTGGTCTCCAATGACGAAATGCCCCGTTCCGGCGATGCCAGTTTTCCCTTTCGCCAGAACCCGGACCTGTTTTACCTGACCGGGATTGATCAGGAACAAACAATGTTGATCCTGTTTCCGGACGCAACAGATCCAAAACACCGGGAAGTGCTTTTTGTGCGCCAGACCAATGACCACATCAAGGTTTGGGAAGGCCACAAGTACACGCAGGAAGAAGGGCGCAAGATCTCTGGCATCCAACAGGTTATGTGGACTTCAGAATTTGAAGGGCTGCTGAATATGCTGGTGCACCGGGCAGACCGGATTTTTCTCGGGGGAAATGAAAATGACCGCGCGGCAAATCCCGTTGCCGATGGCGCCCAACGGTTTGCGCAAAACCTGCGGGCGCGCTTCCCGATCCATGAATTCCGGCGCGCAGCGCCACTGCTGACCGATTTGCGCATGATCAAATCCGAAGGGGAAGTTGCGCTTATCCGGGAAGCCTGCAACATCACCGGCAAAGCCTTCCGCAGAGTCCTGGACTTTATCCGACCGGGGGTTATGGAGTATGAAATTGAAGCGGAGATCAGCCATGAATTTTTGTGCAATCGCGCTACCGGCCATGCCTACAACCCCATCATCGCTTCCGGTGCCGATTCCAACATCTTGCATTACACCCTCAACAACAAACGCTGCGAAGCCGGCGAAGTAGTCTTGATGGATTTTGGCGCCGAATACGCCAATTACAACGCCGACCTGACCCGCACCGTTCCGGTCAGCGGAACCTTCAGCGACCGACAACGGGCTGTTTACGACGCTGTGCTCCGGGTGCAGCGGGAGGCGACGTCCATGCTCCGGCCTGGCACAGCGCTGCAGGATTACCAGCAGGAAGTGGGCAAAGTCATGGAAAGCGAATTGATTGGCCTGAACCTTCTGGACAAAGAAGCTGTGAGCCGTCAGAGCCCGGATGCACCGCTTTTTAAAAAGTACTTTATGCACGGAACCTCCCATTTTCTGGGCCTGGATGTTCATGATATCGGCAACAGGTTCGGGCAGGTGATGAGCGGTCAGGTCTTTACCGTAGAGCCGGGCATTTACATTCCGGACGAAGGGTTCGGGGTGCGGCTGGAAAATAATATCCTGGTTACTGACTCCGATCCAATTGATCTGATGGCTGACATTCCGGTAGAAGCCGAAGAGCTGGAAAGCCTCATGAACGCCTCAGTCCGTGGATAAAATCATTCGCCAGATTCCCAATTTCTTCACGCTGGCCAACCTGTTCATCGGGTGCATGGCCATCGTTTACCTTTACTACGACCACCTCTACATTTATGTCGGGGGAAATATCGCCGCTGCGGACATGCCCCGGATCTCGATGGCTTGCTACCTGGTCTTTGCGGCGGCCATGCTGGATTTTGTGGACGGTTTTCTGGCCAGGATCCTCCGCGCCCAAAGCGACATGGGCAAGCAACTGGACTCGCTGGCAGACCTGGTCACCTTTGGACTGGTGCCTGGACTGATGCTCTTTCAACTGACGTCGCAGGCTTACTACGTGAGCTATGATTCCTTTTCTGTGCCGGTTGCCCTGGCTGCCACAGGTTTTGCCGTTACCCTCGGCGCGGCCTGGAGGCTGGCCCGATTCAATATTGACGATACCGTGGTTTCGGGATTCCGGGGATTGCCTACGCCGGCCATGGCCATGTTTGTAGCCTCCCTTCCGGTTTTGCTCCTCAGCGACCAGACCGGTGCTGGCCAATGGCTGAGCAATAAGTGGGTCATTATCGGCATCAGCGCGGGACTTACGGCGCTGATGACCTCTTACCTGCCGCTGCTGAGCCTGAAAGTGAGCTCCTTCGACCTGAAAAAATACCCCTGGGAAATCGGGGGAATGTTATCCGGATGGGCTGTTTTTTTCGGGTGTATTTTTGTTCTCCGGCTGGGCTGGCTCACCATCCCCGTGTGTTTCGGGTATTATCTGGCCCTTTCCGTTGCCCACAACCTGAGCCGCCCTTCGACCCAACTTCCTGCTTAAAACGCAAAGGTTTAACGCATTGGCCTAACGCAATGGCCTGACCAACAGGCCTGACCAAAACCTGAACAGACCATGACTTATAAGGCATACGTTGACATCATGCCTCATCCCGAATTGCTGGACCCCCAGGGAAAGGCCGTTGCCGGCAGCATGAAACACCTGGACCTCGGCGCCATTCACGACGTGCGGATCGGCAAGCACCTGGAGCTGACGCTCGACGCCGCCGATGAGCAGCAAGCCGCTGCCCTCGTGGACAGTGCCTGCAAAAAGCTGCTGGCCAACCTGATCATGGAGCATTACCATTTCCGGGTCGAAGTGCTGCAGCCTCAAAACGCCTGACCGCGTGGGAACCCACCGGGTAGACCGCCGGGCAGGCCGCAGCGCAGCCCGCCCCCCCGCCCGCGGCAACGTGCCGTTTGATCCCGAAAATTCAGCGCCCCGCGCGGGCGATCCGGAAGCCCAGGCTCCCGCGGCATTGAGGGCTGCCACCCAGATGCCCCTCGGTGCGGGCGGGCGGCTGATTCTGGTCCCCACGCCTATCGGCAACCTGGAGGACATCACCTACCGGGCTGTAAGAATTTTGAGGGAATCCTCCCGAATTCTTGCCGAAGACACCCGCAACAGCCGCCGCCTGCTGGATCATTTCGGCATTCCCAATCCGGCCGAAGCTTACCACCAGCACAACGAGCACCGGATGACACCGCTGCTCGTTGACCGAATGTTGTCCGGTGAAGTTTTAGCCCTGATTACTGATGCCGGCACGCCTGGCATTTCCGATCCCGGTTTTTTGCTGGTCAGGGCCTGCCGCCATGCCGGTATCCCGGTGGAATGTCTTCCGGGCGCGACCGCTTTTGTTCCTGCTCTGGCGGCAAGCGGAATTCCCTGCGACCGGTTTTGTTTTGAGGGTTTCCTTCCACCAAAAAAGGGAAGAGCCACCCGCCTGGAAGCGATTGCCGGAGAAAAACGCACCACCGTGCTTTACGAAAGCCCGCACCGGCTGGTCAAATGCCTGGAACAACTGGTGCAGTACTGCGGTGCGGAGCGGGTAGCCGGCGTATTCCGGGAACTGAGCAAGCTCCACGAGGAGCACCGGATCGGCCCGGTCGGTGAATTGTTGGCTGAGTTTGCCGGCCGTCAGGCGATCAAAGGCGAAATTGTGATTGTGGTCAGCGGGCGGCCTGAATAAGCGAGACAGAAATTCCCATCCGATGGTTTGGCCTTAACCCTGCCGCCGGACTTGCCGCCGAACTTGCCGCCAGCCCTGCCGCCAGCCCTGCCGCCGGACTTGACGCCGGACTTGACGCCGGACTTGCCGCCAGCCCTGCCGCCGGACTTGACGCCGAACTTGACGCCAGCCCTGCCGCCGGACTTGACGCCGAACCTGTCGTAAGCCTTGCAGCCGGACCGTATCGGTCACATTTACCCAAAAAGCGTAAACATTGTGTCATTTTAACACGTTTCATTCTTAGCAAGTCTTTCTAAACCCTTAAATTCGCAGATTCTCTGCGATTCTTTTTAGTTAACCCTCCTGAATTCACGATGAAACCCACCTTACACCGCTATTTCGGACTCCTCCTCCTCAGCTTGTTTCTGCTCGGCTCCTCCATGACGCAGGCTCAACTGGCCCGCAAACAGCCGATGTTTGAGCATTTTACCAATGCCGGCTGTGGACCCTGTGCGCTTCAGAATCCCTATTTCCAGGCAGTTCGTTTGGACCATATCGGGACGGTTAACCACGTTGCCTACCATACCAGCGGACCAGGCTCAGACCCGATGTACAGCGCAAACCCAACGGAAAACAACGCCATGGATGCGTTTTATTTCATACCCGGAGTACCCACCATGGTCACGGATGGCAATTTCCAGAGCTTTCCGGTCGAAGTGACGGACCTTTCCATTGCTAATAGTATCTATAAAGGCAGCCCAATTCGCATCAGAGTTGAAGAGACCGCGGGTACTTCCCGGGATGTCACCGTTTCGGTTGAGGGAATGAGTGAGTCTCCAGCCGGTACTTACATTCTTCGTGTACTTGTGGTGGAAGATCCTAAAATTTATGCCTTCGCCCCGGGCACCAACGGAGAAAAGAACTTTCCCAATGTTTTCCGGCAGACGATCGGTGGCACCGCCGGCATTCCTGTAACCATGCCGGCCGCAGGAAGCACGAATACCTACAATTACAACTACACAGTCAGCGCGGCATGGGATGCTTCGAAAACCTATGTGATTGCCTACGTCCAAAACACGGCAACCAAAGAAATTTTGAATTCCGGAAGCAGCCGGGCTCCGCGCTTTGACTTGTCTTTTGGTGAAAGTCCGATTTACCAATCCGGCGGAACACCGACAACCTTCAAAGGCTTACTCGAGGAGTTTGGAAGCGGTCCGGAGAACCTGACGCTGACGTTCACGGCCACTCAACCAGCGGCTGCGGATTGGACAGCCAGTTTCACGGTTAACGGAACTACCTACACCAACTCGGCATCCCTCACGATCAACGGCGGAGATATTGAGGAAATAACAGTCAACACTACCTCGGGCAGCACAGCAGGGATCGGTGAGTACACCCTGGAAGTTTCCTCAACTGACAATCCGGATTTTGCTCCCCAGTTTATCGGTTTCGTAGTGATCAACAACGTTACTGATCTTGTGGTCAATACCGAGGAGGCTTTTGGCGAAGGGTCGCCTCCCGGCTCGTTCATCACCGAACCGTTCTACACCGAAGGCCTGGAAGCGGCAGGCAGAATCTCGCGCGGGAGCATCGGCCATGGTTTGTTCCTGCGGGCTGAAGCGGCCGGAGCACTAGACCAAGTGCTCAACATCTATTACAACTTCGGTTATTCGGTGAACTCTGCCTCTGATGATAAAGTCAAGGCATTCACGAACTTTATGGACCGGGGCGGCAATCTTTTCCTCTCCGGACAAGACCTGGGCTGGGAAATCATGGATGCCGGCTCTCCGGGGGGCACCACCACCAGCCGCAATTTCTTTCTCAACTATCTGGAAGCCGATTACAACGGCGACGGCAGTCCTTCAACGACCAGTCTGACTTTTGTTGCGGCTGATCCCTGGATGGGGGGCGGGGGCAACTCCGGGATCACGGCAATTTATGGTTCGGCCTATGTTTATCCCGATGAAATCGGTCCTAACGGTCCGGAGGCTACGTCCATTATGTATTACAACAACAACCCGTTGAAGAGCGGTGGCATCCGCACCGAGAAAAATGGATACAAAGTGGTTTACCTCGGGGTCGGAATAGAAATGTTCAGCGATCCGGAAGTGGCAAAGTATGCGGTCAAACTAGCCCATGATTATTTCTGGGACGGGGTCAGTGGCCTTGAGTTTGATGCCTTGATGGCTTCCGCTTTCCTCGGACAAAATGTTCCCAACCCCGCCAGCGGGACAACCGCTGTTCCCCTGTATGACTGGAACAAAGCGGGAACGCTTCGACTGTCTGATTTGCAAGGCCGTTTGGTGAGGGAAATTGCTGTTCAGCCCGGGCAAAATCGCGTGGACATTGATCTTTCAGGGCTTGAGGCCGGACTATACGTGTATTATTTAACTGACGGATCACAACAAACCGGAGCCCGCAAGTTGACCATATTGCCTTAAAAGTGTAATTTGCCTGTTGAATATCCTTTTTCCTCCACGTTGAACCGCCTTTCCAAGATGTTTAAATTATACTCCACATTACTTTTTGTTGCCGTTGCTATGTTTGGCGCAGCCGGCGTTCAGGGCCAGGCCGTCACGCTGAGTCTGGAACCTTGCATTAATGAAGCGGATGGCAACGCCTGGGATCTCAAGAAATTGGGAGGTACTCTCAGCCATTCGGGTGGCAGCACGATCAACGTACTCTGGGAGCGTGTTTTTGTAGATATACCATCAGAATGGACTACCTCCGTCTGCGACCCTAACCTGTGTTATGCTCCCTTTGCCGATGAGCCACTTGGGCCCGGAAGTGTGCTGATTCCTTTTACCATGACCGCAGGCAGTTCCATTCCTGGCTCTTCTTTCTATGTACAATTTCAACCCAACGGGGTTCCCGGCAGCGGTACCGTACGCCTGAAGATTTACGAAGAGGGCAACCCGAACAACTCCACCCTCTGCAGTTTTGAATTCAATGCCGTCGCTACGGGAATCAACAATCCGACCCCGTCAGAAGTGATGTTCTACCCCAACCCGGTTCGCAATGAAATCCGGGTTTCTGCTCCACAGGCTTCCAGAATCCGCACCGTAGAAATCTACAATGTTGTCGGTAAACTGGTCCGCAAATTCGACCTGGGACAAGATCGTAGCACCTTTCAGTTGAATGTCTCTGAACTGAAAGAAGGAATGTACTTTGCCCGCCTGTTGAACACCAACAATGAGCTGGTCGAGTCCAAGCGTTTTTCGAAAGTCAATTAAGGAAAACTTATTTTCCGGCCAGTTTTGCCAGTTCTTCTTCCAGGAGATATTCGTCCCCGTCAACATAACCGGCATGCCGGCTGACAATACTTCCTTGCTGATTAACAATCAGGGTATAGGGAATTTGTTGAAAATTCAGTTTCTGCTTTAATATCCCGTTTTCGTCCAGCAAGATGAGGTAATCCCAGGCCTGTCCGTCAACAAACGGCTTG
>JANNSM010000271.1:0-3994 GCA_031402635.1 Bacteroidota bacterium
ACAGAGATGGTTTTTGTTTTGCCAAGGCTCAACATCCGGTTTCTGTTTTGCGGCAATCCAGCCTCCGTTTTCCACTGTTTCGTCATACCATTCCTGGTAATAGCAGTCATCGGAAGCGTGGAAATTGAGCACGTTTTCGCCGATGAGAATAAAATGCCGGATTCCTTCGGCCTCCAGCGGCTCGATAACATCGCGCTTGAAATACATGACATCATTGTGCAGGCAATCATTCCACTCACCGATCAGTTCAATGACCACAAATCCGCGCTGGTAATCGGCGAACAATATTTTCATGTACAAGGTGGAAGAACCGAAGTCATCCCATTCCGGGTTTATAACATAATTGTATATTAATTTTCCCGAAACAAACTTATCCTGTTCATCTCCGCTGTAGAAAGGAGACGAGCTGTCTTCTCCCGGCTCATAATACTGTCGCCAGTTGTAAAATGGTTCTAGCTGGTGCAAGGCAATGTTATTATACCGTAATCCGGGAAAGTTAACCCTGCCGGGTATATCGCGCAAGGGCTTCCCGAACACTCCCCGCACCGAGCAACAAGGCTCTGGCATCTTCATACCCGAGACGGGTGGCGTCCATAACCATACGTGTTCCCCGGTCAACGAGTTTCTCATTGCTCAGTTGCATATGCACCATTCGGTTGTCTTGGACTCTCCCTAGCCGGATCATGAGCGCCGTACTGATCATGTTGAGGACCAGTTTTTGTGCGGTGCCGGCCTTCATCCGGGTTGAACCGGTAATGAACTCCGGTCCCACGATCACCTCAATCGGAAAATCAACCGCGGCGGCCAAAGCACTGTGCGGGTTGCAGGTGATGCAGCCTGTGCGGATTCCGGATTCACGGCAGCGGACCATGGCACCAACCACATAAGGAGTGGAACCCGATGCGGCAATGCCGATTACCACATCGGAAACATTCACCTGTTGGGCCAATAAATCCCGCCATCCGCCTTCCGGATCGTCTTCGGCAAATTCTACGGCTTGTCGGATAGCCTGATCCCCGCCGGCGATGATCCCGACTACCAACCCCTGCGGAACGCCGAAAGTTGGCGGGCATTCCGAAGCATCCACAACGCCGAGCCTGCCGCTGGTTCCCGCACCGAGGTAAAAGAGTCTGCCGCCGGCCAGCAGGTGATCTGCAGCAGCTTCCACAAGTTTTTCTATGGATGGAAGCTCCTTTTCCACAGCCTGAGGAACACCGCAGTCTTCGGCATTAATTCGCTCCAGCAGTTCCCTCACCGGGAGTTTTTCCAGGTGACGATGTGCAGACGGCTGCTCGGTAATCCTGTCGCTGGGGTCCATGCCGGGAAACATTCGGGGCAATTAACCTCGCGCTTTGCGGGCAGCGATGAAGCTCCTGACAAAGGCTACCATGGCCAGCGCCGAGGTTGCAATCATCAGCAGGATTCGGATCATGCCCAGCTGGTCGCCATCTTCGATACGGGCCGGCAGCGGCATGGCAATGAGCATAACCAAAATCAACAGCGTCAACGTTACGGCAATATGGGCGATGAGCTTGTTTTGGTTGCGGATCCCGGAGGTCATCGCCAGCAACATTATACCGAATGCCGGGGCGATCAGCGCGGTGGTCGAGCGCGTGGCTTCATCTTCGGAAAGAAATCCCCAAAGCCCCATGACAATGAGCATCAGGGCGTTAAGTAAATTGGCCTGAAATGGTTTCATGGTGCGAAGGTAACACTGACAGGCCTGAAGCGGTAAGGGGTTTCTGACCCGATATTCATCCATAACTTTGCGGTCTGATCGGGGACCCGGAATGACCCATTGCCGGCCGTTATTCAGCCCACAAACCAGTGAACATCTCTTTTCGCACGCTTCTTCCTTTTTTGTTTGTTCTGGTGCTGCTTGCCGGTGTAACCATCGGTATGCGCCTGAACCCGGCCAGTTCCGGCAAGCCGGCCCTTTTTGCTTCCGGTGAGTCAAACCGGCTGGAGGAAATACTCGGCTACATTGATTACAATTATGTAGATACCATCAACACCGATGCGTTGATGCGCAGTCTGGTGGCGGATTACCTGGACCGGGACGAAGTCATTGAAGATATTTTTTCCCGCCTCGATCCGCACTCCGGCTATATTCCAGCCAGCAGCCTTGTGGAAGAAACAGAAAGCCTTCAGGGCAATTTTGAAGGCATCGGCATCGAATTCAACATCGTCCGCGACACCATCCTGGTGGTTTCCCCCATCAGCGGCGGACCTTCAGAACTGCTGGGCATCCGCTCCGGCGACCGGATTGTTGACGTAGGGGACAGCACCGTTGCGGGGATCGGGATCACCGAAGACCAGGTTCGGAGCCTGCTTCGCGGGCCAAAGGGAACAGCCGTGAACATTAACGTCCGGCGCAACGGAGAACCCAACCTGCTTCCCTTCACCATTATCCGGGACCAGATTCCGCTTTACAGCATGGACGTTGCCTATATGGTTGACGGCCAGACCGGATACATCAAACTCAACCGGTTCAGCGCCACCACCGTAGAGGAATTTAGCTCAGCCCTTGACAAGCTGAAGGCCCAGGGAATGAAAAGCCTGATGCTTGACCTGCGCGGCAACCCCGGGGGTTACCTGATTGCAGCCACCCGTCTGAGCGACGAATTGTTAGCTGGTAAAAAAATGATCGTTTATACCCAGGGAAAAACATCCAGACGGGAAGAATTTTTTTCCAGTAACGAAGGGCGTTTTGAGCAGGGAGATATGGTGGTGCTCATTGACGAAGGGTCGGCTTCCGCGAGCGAGATTGTAGCCGGAGCCCTTCAGGACCACCGCCGCGCGGCCATCGCAGGAAGGCGCTCGTTCGGCAAAGGCCTGGTGCAGGAAATTTTCAGCCTTGGCGACAGTTCCGCCATTCGTCTTACCGTTGCCCGGTACTATACGCCTAACGGCCGCTGTATCCAACGGCCTTATGAAGACGGTGTTGAAGCGTACTACGAGGAATACCTGGACCGGCTAAAATCCAACGGCGAAGAGCCTGCTTCCGCGCAGAAGAACCCCAAAGACGCATTTGGCATTTCCCCAGACCTGTTTATTCACGCCGATACCAGCGACGACCGCAAAGCCTTTTACCGGCTGTATAACTCGGGTCAGGTCCAGCGTTTTGCCTATGATCTTTACGGTCGCGATCAACAGCGGGTAACCGGATTTGCTTCCGTGAACGATTTCCGGAGCAATTACCGGATCAGCGAAGAGCAGTGGGGCCGCTTTATCGGAAAAGTGGAAGCCAGCAACCTGCTGCCCGATGCAGCGCAGCGCGAGCGAATCAGGCCGTGGATTGAAACCGCGCTGAAAGCTCAGGTAGCCCGGCAGGCCTGGAAAAATGATGGATTCTATCCGGTGTTTCAGGAAATTGACCCGGATTTTCAGCAGGCTTATGAATTGCTGCGCAGCGGACAGGCGCGCGCGCTGATCAACTGATTTGTTGCGCAGTGGACAGGCGCGCGTTGATCAATTGATTTGCTGCGCAGCGGACAGGCTCGCGCGCTGATCAATTGATTTGTTGCGCAGGCGATTATTTCTTGTCTTTTCCCATCAGCGCATCTTCGGCCTCTTTGTCGGTAAGCTCCTCGCCAAACGTGTCTCCGGCAAGACTATCAATGGCTTCCGAGGCATCTTCTTTTACTTCCGTGGTGACTTCGGTGGCATCGTCGTCATCTTCCCCGTCTTCTTTTTCCGTGCAGCCCGGTCCTGTCATAGCAATCAGGATCAGCGGCAGAAACAATAGCTTTCTCATGGCTTAATTAGGCGTTTGATATGCATAAAAGTACGCATTTTCAGCCATTTACAGGTAAATTATAAACAATATGTTACCGATGCGCAGGCAGAAGCGCTCCGGGCTGTTTCCGGCGGTATGTTGCTCCTACTTCTGCCTAAAATGCAGCCTCACCGGCACACCGTGAAGCGGAAAAGCCGCCCTCAACTGATTCTCCAGATAATTGCGGTATGAATCGGCCACGTCTTCGGGGTGGTG
>JANNSM010000272.1:0-1588 GCA_031402635.1 Bacteroidota bacterium
CCACCGGGTGCCGCCGTCTGCGCAAACGTGCCTTCCCACGATTTGGTGCCAAAGTTGCCCGCGGCAACAAAGTAATTGACTCCCATCGCGCTGACGGAATCCACTGCACTGGCAATGACGCCATCTTCAAAGAATGGCGAAGAAATGAAGGTGATGTCATCAACGATCACCTTGCAGTTGTTTTCTGCCAATTCAATAATCCCTTCGGCCATATCGCCTTCACTGATAATTCCTGTGCGGAAACCAAGCTCGGCGCCGGGGGCAATGTCGTGGATAATCTGCAACATCGCCCGCCCTTCGTCAGATCGTCTGCCGTAGGGGTATTCCTTGATGATGTCAACCGGCGTACTGAATTGCGGGGAACCAGGACCGGGAAGATCCCCGTTCAAAATATCGGTCTGCGCAGGATTTCCAAGCAGTGAGTTGTAACTGTCCGACATCACACAAACTTTGACCCCGCTGCCGTTAATCTGGAAACCTTCCCGGGCAAAATCGGAGGCTTGCGCTTTATCCCCCTGGGTTAAGCTTACACCGCTGTTGGTGAGCGCCGGGAAAATCGGGCGCACGTAATTGATGTAGTTACTGGCTGGTGGTGCTTCCAGTGCAGCCAGGTTGGCAATCGGATACTTGCCACTGACGATGAGTGGATTCAGTCCGTTGGGCAGGGTATCGGTCAAACCATATCCGGGCGTATCGTAAATCAGGCTCAGCAGATTGCTGGTTTGCCCCACCAGGGTAATGATTTCGATAAACACGCTGTCATTGGCAAACTGATAAATGTTGTTGACGCTGTCGGATCCCGATGTGAAATTTTGAAGCAGGGAAGTCAGCTCACAGCCCAACAAGGTTGGCTGCTTGCCATCATCGCAAGGCGGATAATAGGGAAGGATACAGGGGTTTTCAACCACAAATGTGGAATCGGTAGCGGAACAACCATTCACCGGATTAGTCACCGAAAGGAAATAGCTGCCTACGCCGCTAACCCACGGAGAAGATGTATTGGCTCCGGAATCAATCTGTCCGCCCGGTCCGGCAGTCCAGGAGAATACGGCTTCCGGAGCATCGGAAGATCCTTGCAACTGAACAGAACTAATTTCACAACTTATGGCATTGGGGAAGCCAGCATCAACACCAGGCGGACTGGAATCGAGTGTCACGGTCGTCTGGTCAGTTGCCGAACAACCATCCTTGGTGACCGTGAGCGTATAAATTCCCGCAGCGTCAACAATAGGAGTTGCTGTACTTCCGCCGGAAACGATGTTGCCGCCGCCGGAGGCGACCCAGCTAAATGCGGAGCCGGTCAGATCTGAAGTACCTTCAAGCTGCACCGTAGCGTTCAGACAAGTGATCACTTTATTCGGTCCTGCATTTACCACAGGCGTGGTGCAAGGCAGCGAAGGCGGAACATGTTTAAGTTCGACATTGCTGCCTACGCGAACTTTTGTTCCGCTCCAGAATGATCCTTTGAAATCGGAGGAACCGGAACCTGACCCGAGATCAATACCCGCATAGGGGGCATAAACCGTTCCCTGAAAACGCTTCTTTCCTCCGGAACAAGGTGAGCCATTGGAAACCCTGAAGGTGTAGG
>JANNSM010000273.1:0-1917 GCA_031402635.1 Bacteroidota bacterium
ACAATCTATTCCCGTGGGAATGGCTGTATAGCCGTTCAACGAGCCGGCAACAGGCTCAGGAAGGCCGTTGTGGCAGGTCATGCACTCCGTCTCGATCAGGCGGGCAAAACGCGAATTGTGCCCATCACCAAAGCCGGGCGCAAGGTCCCAGCGCCCGTCTTGCGTATAAAAAGTTATAGGTGCCTGGTACAGGTAACCGTTCCTGTTGATCAGATGAGAATTGGTATGTTGTCCAGAACCAATAACGTAGCTTATTGTTTGTTCAAGAAAATGAACGGTGTCCTTTCCAGCCAGCCTGAATTCTGCAATGCGCAGGCTGTCGCCCCGCCAGAAAGGACGGTAGTATAAATCAAGATGGGAGTCGTAAACCTGGGGATGCCCCGAATAATCCGCATCACTCCTGGATTTTGTAGCCGCACCGAAACTTCGGCCCATACCCGTGCGCAGGTAACTTTCGTGCTGATCCGGATGGCATGAAGCGCAGACGGTCATCCCCACATAACTTACCGTATCAGCTTGGGCCCAATACCCTTCCGGCGTAGACTTTTCAGCCCCTTCTGAAAAACGGCAATAGGAAAGACCGGTTAAAACAGAAAGCAGCAATACCGGAATAGTGATTCGGGACCGGTTCATGGGTTTTCCGAAAGATTACGGACTGCTGATAAACCGGGCAACCCACCCCTGTCCCTCCGGGCTGCGGAGTTCCAGAAGAAAAATTCCGGAGGGAAGGTCCCTTACGGAAATAAAGTCCTGGTCGGTGGATCCAGAGAGCCAAACCCTGCCGGAAAAATCATACACGCGGTATCGCAAGGATCGCGCCGCGGCAATGCCGGGAATTTGGAAAAAAAGTTGATTTGACACAGGATTGGGCCAAAGCTGCAGGAGTCCGGATAGCGGTGCCGGCTGCCCGAGGCCGAGCGTTGGATAGACCCGGTAATCGGGACCGGTTTGCGGTCTAATCATGACGGAGCCCGACAGACTGCTTCGCAACCAGGAGTCGCCAAGATTAAAAAACAACTCGTTGCTCGCATCGGTACTTCGGTCAAACCCGACGTTGAGCAGCTCCTCCTGAGACTGTAACCAGCCGACATAGAAAATGCAATTGACCGGGACGGGCTGGGCCAGGTTGTAAACCCACCATCCGTTCACGCTGTCCGCGTATTTTGGCACCAGAAAATCTTCCTGGTAAACGATGCTGTCCTGGTCTGTTACTCCGGTGGTGTCCACGCTTTGATAAACCAGCAGGCTGAAAAATTTATCTCCAAGGCTGCCATTGATAAAAGACCAGTGGATATAAACGGCGTAGAGCGAATCGGGCGTCACCGTTTCAAAACGGTACGCGAGTTTAGCGCCGATACCGATTAAGCCGTAGGCCCTTTCTGCACTTCCATCGTCATAAGCATAATAGTTATAGAAGTTTTGCCTAACCAGCAGCGTATCGTTGAACCGGTCTATATCGCCGGAAGGCCTCAACCGCAATCTCCAGATGAGGGACAAAGAGTCTTCATCGTAGTTGGGCGTGGCCGGCGGTATCTCCTGATTTTGGTGGAAATACGTATAGTAACCCCCGGCAGGAATTGCGGCGCTTTCTGACGGGGTTAGCCCGATCAATGCTGCTGACGAACGCTCCAGCAGGGAATCCTGAAAGTTGGTGTTATTATCGGTGTTGAACAGGTTGAAAACCCTTACTTCCATTTGCGAGCGCAACGCCTCCGGTTGCGCATCCTTAAACTGACGCCAGGGCATGGAAGCGTACCGTTCCAGCATCGAAGGGGGAGGTTCCGAAAAAGATATATCCCGGAAAAGCGTATCCCGGCGACCTCGGTCTTCGTCAAGAAGCACATAGTCTATATGCCAGTGGTCATTGTTCCCACTTCGCGTGGCGTAATTCCGAAAGCGAAACTGGAGATACCGCCG
>JANNSM010000274.1:0-5028 GCA_031402635.1 Bacteroidota bacterium
ATCGGGCAACTACCAGGGAACGCTGGTTCACGGGTTGCTGCACCGTTTTCCCGGCGTTTCTGCCGAAGAACTCGATCCGGAGCGGCTGTGGCTTGTCCATCGGCTTGACAAGGATACTTCCGGCCTGATGGTGGTGGCCAAGCGCCTGAACGCTGCCGAAGCGCTTTCCCGCCAGTTTGCCGAGCGCACCACCGAGCGGCTTTACGAAGCGCTTTGTTGGGGCGAATTTTCCGTTCCGGGAGGCACCATTACCGGCAACATTGGGCGTCATCCGAGGCATCGCCTGATTTTTACCGTTTATCCCGAAGGCGATTCCGGCAAACACGCCGTTACCCATTTTACCGTTTTGGAAAATCTGGGTTATGTGTCCAGGGTGACGTTGAAACTGGAAACCGGACGCACGCACCAGATTCGGGTTCATATGCAGTACATCGGGCATCCCATCTTTGGCGACCCGATGTATGGAGGCAACCGAATTGTGAAGGGCACGGTCTTTACCCGCTATAAACGTTTTGTGGAAAACTGCTTTACCCTCATGCCCCGGCAGGCCCTTCATGCCCGTGTCCTTGGTTTTACTCACCCGGCAACCGGCGAAAGATTGCGATTTGAAGTGGAGCCGCCGGCCGATCACCTGGAATTGGTTAAGCGGTGGCAGCGATATGCCGGTGCCCTTGGCCTGGAAGTCGGGGTGCCGGACCAGCCGGAAGGACAAACCGGGAGATTTACGGGCGAAACAACACTTACGGCAAGCCATATTTTGCCGCCAGAATCGGAAGAAGAGGAATCGGATGAAGAATTGAGCCTGTCCGGTTTGTCGGAAGACGATGGCGATCAGTGATACCGGCGCCGGGTTTTAAGCCGCTGTTTGTTTGATTCCAGGCGGATTTCGAACTTTTTTGCGGCTTTGCTGCGTTTTCTAAGCGAAAAGCGCAGTTTTAGACCGTCGAATTGTTCCGGCTGCGAAGGAACAGTTTGCTCTCCCTGCACAAAACCGGTACCTTCGGTTTGCGCTTATTATTGCCCATTCATACCTTCTACCTCTTTATGAAAATCTTTGCAAATCGCTTTTTTCTGGTCTTGTTAGTCTTATTGTCGGGCACGGCGTTCCGTGCTTCCGCGCAAAGCCACGACCGATGCGGTCAGCTTCATGCGCTGGAAAAACTTTATGAGCGCCAGCCTGGAACGCGCGCTTCGGTCACCGCTGCCGAACAGGCCGTAGAAGAGTACCTGAAGCTCAACGCGGGCAACCTCCGTGTTCAGGACGACATCATTTATATCCCGACCGTAATTCATGTGGTCTGGAAATCGTCTGTTCAGAATATCTCCGATGCCCAGGTGTTTTCGCAGATTGAAGTGTTGAATGAAGATTATTCCATGACCAACCTTGACCGCGCCGACCTGCGCAGCACCTTTAACTCGATTGCTGCCAGTTCAGGAATCCAGTTCTGCCTGGCAGAGACGGATCCCGACGGCAATTTCACCACGGGGATCGTGCGTAAAGAAAGCGGAAAGGCAAGTTTCAACGATACGGATACCGCAGGATGGGATGGGGTTAAATCCTCCAGCTTTGGAGGTTCCGATCCCTGGCCAAAGTCCCAATACCTCAACATCTGGGTTTGTAACCTGGACCCCACAAGCGGTGTGCTTGGTTACGCTTATCCGCCCGGTGTCGGCGGTGACCAGGACGGCGTGGTGATTAACTACCGTTATTTCGGACGCGAAGGAGTTGTTGTTCCGCCTTACAATATCGGTCGCACCACCACCCACGAAGTAGGCCACTGGCTGGGCTTGCGCCACATCTGGGGCGACGGCGGTTGTTCAGTGGATGACGGTATTGACGATACGCCTGATGCCGCTGGTCCTTACTTTGGCTGCCCTTCGGCCACAGCCACTTCCTGCGGCGTTCTGTCTCTCTGGGAAAACTTCATGGACTACACCGATGACCGTTGTATGGTCATGTTTTCCGAAGGACAGGGCGAAAAGATGCGAACAATTCTTAATTCCGCACGCTCGAGTATTCCGATTTCGCCCAAATGCTATTTTAACACGGCACTCGAAGAAACAGTTTCCCTGAAAATTAGTGATCTGCGGATTTTCCCGAATCCGGTCTGCGGTGGCTTTTTTCAGGTGAGTCTTTCCACGCCAACCCGGTCGGAGAGCCAGTTGAAAATTATTGACGCTACGGGTCGGATGGTCTGGAGCCAGACGCTGGCTGCCGGTTTCCAGAATACCTCTGTCAATCTTCCCGAGCTGCCTGATGGATTTTACCTGTTACAGCTTTCCGGAACGGATTCGGAGCATGTACAGCGATTTCTGGTGGCGCAATAATCAGGACGTTCAGCGGAAACAAGGCTTAGATTTATAGGAAGGGTTGCAAGCATGAGACGGTCATTCCTTTTTTGAAGACCTTTGGGTCTTGAAAGTTGTTAGTGAGTTCTTAATATATCAAATTAATTCCGGCGATCATACCGGTTAAACAAAGCAACAATGGGAAATTTTCCTACACGAATCACCGCACTGATCCTGTCACTGGGAACATTTAGTCCTCGTTCGTCCGGCCAGGTTTGCGACCCGACCATTGCACCGGCAAACCTGATTTCGACCTATACTCCGGGTAGCGGAGCGCTGCTGCAATGGGATGCGGTACCGGGTAGTGTGGGGGTGCAATTGAAAGCTGAGCTGCCAACCGGAATTAACATAGCCCGTTTTATCATCGGTTCAGAGCGCGACCAGTATTTCATTCCGGATTTTCTGTTGAGCGCCGGCAACTATACCTGGCGTGTTTTGGCTGCGTGCAGCACGGAGCCACCGTATAGTATTACCCCAATTTCGGCGCCAGACATTTTTTCGGTGACCACAAGCAGTACCTGCCCGGTTACCGTGAACGATGTGGATGGAAATAGCTATGAAACCGTGGAGATCGGCAGTCAGTGCTGGATGGCGGAGAATCTCAAAGTGGAGCATTACCGCGATGGCGTGGCTATCCCGACCGGTATCATCAACAGTGCATGGGGAACTACTACCAGCGGAGCTTTTGCGATTTACGACAATGACATAACTAATAAAACGATTTACGGACTGTTGTATAACTGGCATGCCGTGAACAATCCGCGCAACGTGTGTCCTGCGGACTGGCACGTACCGTCAGATGCCGAATGGACCGTTCTCACCGGTTACCTGGGAGGACCATTAGCGGGTGGGGAAATGAAAACCACCGGAACACTCGGCGCGGGAACGGGATTGTGGAAAGCTCCAAATACGGGAGCTACCAACTCCAGCGGTTTTTCCGGACTGCCCGTGGGCTATCGCTACATTACCGGCGTTTATGGTGACCAGGGCAATTTTGGTTATCACTGGTCTTCAACTGCATTTTCTGCAGAAAACGCCTGGTTCCGGAGTTTGTATTTCGGGAGCGGCTATGCCACCAGTTTTTATGGCTTTAAGCAAAATGGATTCGCTGTCCGATGCCTGAAAGACTAACGGATAATTTCTCCTTTTAGTCGCCCCGCGTTTTCCCGGAGGCACCTGGTATCAATTGATTTAGTATAAGCCCGTCCATGCCCGGGTGCCTGTATTAGTAATCCTGTTCAGGCCTGAATCATATCCCCTGATGATGTTCATCAACCGGGGCAAAAACGCTCATTTTCTTATACTTAACAAGTAGCTTTTAAGTAAACTAACCTTTATGAAAACGCTATACAAAACTTTTGTAATAACAGCGCAATTGTTGTTTTTTACGGGCTCTTCCCTCTTCGCTCAGGTTTGTGATCCTACAAATCCGCCGGCTAACCTACAAGCTGTTTATACGCCGGGCATAGGAGCCCAACTGACCTGGGATCCTGTAATTGGAAGTGTTGCGGTACGATTGAGCGCTACAAGCCCTGCCGGCAGTTCGGTTAGCCGAACGATCATTGGCGTTGAACCAGATCAATTTTTTGTGCCGGATGTTTTCCTGACCCCGGGAACATACTCCTGGCGTGTTCAGGCTACCTGCAACCTGGTACCACCGTTCACGGTTACACCCATTTCAAGCCCTGATTATTTTGTGGTTGGAGGCAGTTCTGTTTGTCCTGCCACAGTTTCTGATATTGATGGAAACGTTTATCCAACCGTTGAGATCAATGGTCAGTGCTGGATGAAAGAAAATCTCAAGGTAGAACATTACCGAAACGGCGATCCTATTCCCACCGGATTATCTACCAGCGACTGGGTGCTCACGACTGCCGGCGCCTTTGCCATTTATGAAAATTACACCTGGTACAAAGCGACATATGGTTTATTATACAACGGCTTTGCCGTTCAGGACCTTCGCGGGCTTTGCCCTACAGCATGGCATGTTTCAACAGATGCAGAATGGACGGAACTCACCGACTTTGCGGGTGGATTACCTGTCGCGGGCGGAGCGTTGAAAACAACCGGTACACTGGCAGCCGGTACCGGGTTATGGCAACATCCCAATACTGGCGCTACCAATAGCAGTGATTTTTCCGCAGTTCCTGCCGGCATCCGCTATTTTGCCGGGTATTATAATCTGTTGTATCAAAAAGGCTACTGGTGGACATCCACTTCCACTACCACCGATTTAGCATGGTACCGCTTGCTGTTGTACAATAATATTTCGGGATATACGGCCGAAACCGATCAGCATTTTGGTTTTTCGGTGCGGTGTCTTAAAGATTAAGGATTAGCCTTAAACCTGCCGGACTTTTGGTTACTGAAATGAAAAGCGTTTTCAGTCACTTTTCTGGCAGGTTTTATGTCGTTATGCCGGTCTGGATTTTGATTGCGGATTAGTTATTTTTAAAGGAAAAACAAAACTCCACGTATGGAAGGAATACTGAAGAGACTGAATTACAAAAACCAAAAACAGATTTTTGTTTTAGATGCTCCGGAATCATTTAATGGCAGTAAACAATCTATTGCAAATTCTACAACATCCTTTTCAGGAAATTTTTGATAATAACTAGCGAAGGCATTTGGATCAGGTTGCCGCGCTAAATTAGGGCTGTCCAATAATACAAACTCAAA
>JANNSM010000275.1:0-6220 GCA_031402635.1 Bacteroidota bacterium
TTGGCGAACGGTCCGCCGTGAATGATGGCCGGGTTGCCTTCGAGGGTCTGGACCAGGTTGGGTTTGATCGCCTCCTGGAGCAGGATGGTCATGGCTCCCTCCGCTTGAAGATCGCGGGCATAAACCGGCTTGCGGTCATAGGTATCGCCGATATAGATCCTGCCAATTTTTTCTTTCAGGTCACTCAGACTTTCACTCAGGCACAGGATGGCCATGATCTCTGAAGCCGCTGTAATATTGAACCCCGCTTCGCGGGGGCTTCCTCCGGATTTTCCACCCAAACCGGTTACGATCTGCCGCAGGCTTCTGTCATTCATGTCCATGACCCGCTTCCAGACTATCGTACCGGGATCCAGATCCGGCGGGAAAGCCCGCTGGTAAACATGGTTATCAATGAGCGCAGCCAAAAGGTTGTTCGCTTTTTCAATGGCGGAAAAATCGCCGGTGAAGTGCAGGTTGATATCCACCATGGGGATAACCTGCGAATACCCGCCTCCGGCTGCCCCGCCCTTCATCCCAAACACCGGGCCGAGGCTTGGTTCACGGAGCACCACGCAAGCCTTTTTCCCGATCTTGTTCAGGCCTTCGGTCAGCCCGATAGATGTGGTGGTTTTGCCCTCTCCGGCAGGGGTGGGCGTCATGGCAGAAACCAGAACCAGCCGGTTGCCCGCAATCGCCTCCGGTCTCAGCAAATCAAGGGGCAGTTTGGCCTTGTTGTGGCCATAGTATTCCAGGATTTCCGGGGAGAACCCCAACGTCCGGGCAATTTCCGCCAACGGCCGTGGATTGGCACTGAGCGCAATTTCCAGATCCGGAGAATAGGCCAGTGCCATAGTATTAACTTTCTTCCAGATGTTTTTCCAGGGCTAGCAATCCTGCGGCCTGAAAGACATCCAGAATGTTTGGGTAGGTATTTTGCAGTCTCAGGCTGAGTTTGCGGGGTCCCGTCCACTTAACCTGCGTGATCTGCTCGGAGGCCTGGGGAACGAGAATTTTTTTTCCGGGCGAAGTCATCGTGTACCAGTGGGTGCACTTCAACACACGTTCCCGGCGCTCGGTGTAAACATGAAAAGTTTCGAGCAATTTTTTTCCCAGAACCAGGCCTTCGACACTGGTTTCTTCAGCAACCTCCCGCAGGGCCGCTTGAGAAGGCTTTTCGCCGGGGTCAAGTTTTCCCTTGGGCAGATCCCAGAGCCCCTTTCGCTCAATCATCAGGATTTTACCACGCGGGTTGCTGACGAGACCGCCGGCGGCCTGGATGACTTTGAACATCCGGAAAAAATGATCCCTCACTTTGCCCAGGTCCTTGCCGTAAATAGTCAGGCTGTCAAAGAGATGATCGTGCTCCATCAGCCAGAGCGCCCTTTTCACATCGCCAAGACGGGCATAATAAATAGCCGGATGGGTTCGCGACCACGCCACGTTAGCATCGGTCCGTTTGCCTTTACGGAGAAAAACCGGCCTTCCGTCAACGTAAATTCGAATGGATGCTTCAGCCATGAAACCGAGACGAATACCGGACTGACCGACCGGACAGGGAAAGAAGATATTCCGGTTAAAAGTACTAAACGGTCCGGGTATTGCACGGCTGAAAAGACCTTCGGACCATTTGAACCAAACATTTATTTAAGCTGGTCCATTGCTGTCTGAACGCAAGGATGAGCGATTACGGATTAATTTTAGCCAAAATCCAACATTGTCGGCCGGATATCAACACGCAGCCCCTCCAATACCTTTATTTTGTGAATTTGTCAACAATCCGGTTGACTGTCCGGAAAAACCACTCAACAAAAATCACACGGCAAAAAAATCAAACCCCTCAAGAAAAATCTAACCCCTCAACAAAAATCAAACAGCCAACAAAAATCAAACTGCCAACAAAAATCAAACCGACAAGAAAATCTAACCGACAAGAAAATCAAAATAAACACTATGAAAAATTTTCGATACCTTTTAATTCTTGCCCTTGCGTTGCCCGCTATCCTACAGGCGCAAATGAAGTTTCCGGCACCCAGTCCGGCTTGTGAAATCAAGCAGACCATCGGGCTGACGGAAGTGCGGATTGAGTACTCCAGACCTTCGGCCAAAGACCGGACTGTTTTTGGCGATGTTGTCCCTTTCGGAGAACTGTGGAGGACCGGTGCGAATGCTTCAACAAAAATCTCTTTTGATCAGCCCGTGAATCTCGGCGGGCAGGACGTTCCGGCCGGCACCTATGCCCTTTATACGATTCCTGGTCAAAGTGAATGGACCATTATCCTGCACAAGAATCTGACTTACTGGGGTACCCCGGACAAATACATTCTGGAAGAAGACCAGTGTCGTTTCACGGTTAAACCGGGAAAGTTGACAGAGAAGGTGGAAACTTTCACCATTTTGCCCGGTCAGCTCCGCGATGACCAGGCCCAGATCAGTCTGATGTGGGAAAATACCATCGTCAATCTTCCCCTCAAGCTTCGCACCGCCGAAACCGTAAAGGCAGACCTGGAGAAGGCGCTGGCAGGCCCTGATGGACGACTGTATTACCAGGCCGCCCGGTACTATCTGGACACCGATATCAACACCGAAAAAGCGCTGGAGTACGTCAATATTGCTATCAACGAAAAAAAGTATGACAGCTTTTTCGTGCTACGGGTCAAGTCTCTTCTGCAAGCCAAAGCCGGCGATTACAAAGGTGCCACGGCCACGGCAGAATTATCGCTGGCCAAAGCCCGCGAAGAAGGCAATGCGGACTACGTTCGCATGAACGAAGCGTCAATCGTGGAATGGGCCGCCAAACCCTGAACCGGTAATTGCAATCAGCCCCTCCTGGTTTGACAGACCGCCAGGGGGGGGTTGATACACCATTCATTCCAGGCGGAGTAACAGGCTATGGGTTAGAGTTCTCCGGCAAATCCCCATTTGTTTGCTGCTGATCAGTCAGCAAAGGTCCGCCGCCCATGAACAGGTTGAACAGCCAACCGAAGCCGATCACCAGAAAACAACCGATCGGCACCAGCCACAGGTAGGTAAAGGGCGAATAGCCGTATTCATGAAGCCAGTACAAGGTGATTACAGAGGCCTCCGCAAGCAGGGCTGCCCAGAACACCGCCCTTCCTCCGATGCTTTTGAAGAAAAACGCGACGGCAAATACCCCCAAAATCGTTCCATAGAAAATTGACCCGACAATATTTACCGCTTCTACCAGGTTGTCAAAAAGGTTGGCCACGCTGGCAAATCCAAGCGCGATCATGCCCCAGGCGAACGTGAACCATTTTGACATTTTCAGATAATGCCCATCACTGCGCCCTTTGATCAGCGAACGGCGATACAGATCCACTACCGTAGCGGTAGCCAAAGCATTGATTTCAGACGACGTGGAAGACATGGCGGCGGAAAAAATCACCGCCATAAGCAAACCCACCAGACCAACCGGCAGGTATTCGGTGATGAAGGTGAGGAAAACGTAATCGGCATCCAGGGTATTCAACGAACCATCGGCCCGCCGGATTAACGACCGTACGTCCTCGCGCAACAAGCTGTCCTGTCCGTTTTGGTACTTCAACTCCGTAAGCGCTTGCCGCATACCATCGTCATCGCCGGCATGTCTGGAGGTTACAAAGGAGTTCACCGCCGCCCGATGAAGGGAAAACAGGGAATCGTGGCGCCTTTCCAGGGCTTGCAGCGAATCGGTGTAGAGGTACTCCCCGTTCTTTTGTATCGCGGTGATTTTCTTCAGGTTTGCCTCATTGAAGTGGATGGGCGGCTTTTCGAATTGAAAAAAAACAAAGACGAGCAACCCCACAAAGAGCACCAAAAACTGCATCGGCACTTTCATGATTCCATTAAAGAGCAAACCCATGCGGCTTTCGGTGAGGGTGCGCCCGCCGAGATAGCGCTGAACCTGGCTCTGATCGGCTCCGAAATACGAAAGAAACAGGAAGGTTGAAGCGAGCAAACCCGACCAGATATTGTATCGGTTTTCCAGGTCAAACCGCAGATCAATAACCTCGAGTTTGCCGAGCTGACCGGCCAGGCTCATGGCGTCGCTCATTTCAACGGCAGGCGGAAGTTTCCGCACCAGGATGATAGCTGCCACAAACATCCCTCCCAGAATCACCATCATCTGCTGTTTCTGGGTCTGCGAAACAGCATCTGTGCCGCCAGACACCGTGTAAACGATCACCAGCGCTCCCATCGCAAAAATGGTCGGCGTAAGCGGCCATGCCATGATGGCGGACAGAATAATCGCCGGAGCAAAAATGGTCAGGCCGGCAGACAACCCCCGCTGCAGTAAAAAGATGATGGCAGTCAGCGTGCGGGTTCGCATGTCGAAACGGCTCTCGAGAAACTCATAAGCCGTATAGACTTTCAGCCGGTAAAAATGGGGAAGTACAAACGCGGCAAGGATAACCATGGCGATAGGCAATCCAAAATAAAACTGGGCGAAACCCATGCCGTCTTCATACGCCTTGCCCGGGGTTGAAAGAAACGTGATGGCGCTGGCCTGCGTGGCCATGATACTCAGTCCGATGGCCCACCATTTCAGTTCGCGGTCACCGCGCAAATAACTTTCCGAATTGGCGACATAACGGGTTTTCC
Source organism: Bacteroidota bacterium (assembly GCA_031402635.1). Lineage (GTDB taxonomy): Bacteria > Bacteroidota > Bacteroidia > Chitinophagales > BACL12 > WGOA01. The sequence goes on from JANNSM010000275.1 coordinate 4,582, forward strand.
ACATGCCGTATCCGGCAATGAAAACAAGTGTTCCCACCAGGACCAACCAGTCAATGACGTGCATAAGCAGGCGAAGCGAGATCCATAACCTGGTAAATGGAATTCATCATGACCAGTATTGGCCAAACAACCAAAAAAAAAGGATGACCAAGGCGTGCAGGATGAGAACGAAGGCATACATTTTGCGCCAGCTTCCCAGAATCGGTGGAGCCTCTTTTTCCGAAATTTCTGATGCGTTTTGTTTTTCTGACATGAAAATCCTGGTCTTAAAAAATCAGTGTCCCAGTGATATCAGGTTGGCAAAGAGTCGGAAGGCACCGGGGACACCGTCAGGCAATTGCCTGAAAAATGAAAATCCGGTAAAGACATACCATCCCTTTCTGTAGGGCGCCACGAGCAGCCCGCCTTCCAGCGAAGTTTCTCCGGTATCGTGACAAGCCAGCAAGGGCTCGTAAGCGCTATCCCACTTTTCGGCAAAATACAAACCACGCTCCTGAACCCAGCCCTCAAAGTCATCCGGGCGAATTGGATTGGGCTTGCTCAAGGCCGGATGATTGGGCTGAAGCAATTCAACCACGGCGTCTTCTTCGGTTACCCGCTCCCGTGAAAAACTCAGCGGAAAGGGTCCCGGGGTATCCGTGACCAGCCCGCGGTTGGTATTGTACTGCACCACATAGGTACCGCCATTTTCAACGTAACGCATCAGCCCTTCCTGGGCAAGCGCCAGACGGTCGCGGGTGTTGTAAGCCCGCACGCCGGCAATCACCGCATCAAAACGCGACAATCGCCCGGCAAGCCCGTCAGGGAAAAGGTCGGCATCTTCTAACAGGGTTACCGTACAGCCGATTTCCCGCAGGGCCGCCGGAATTTCGTCTCCAGCTCCCATAATATACCCAATGTTGTTGGAGCTCACCAGCAGGTCCAGCCGGGTGAGTGTTGCCGAAGCGGTAGTCAGCACAGTTTGTGCGGGAATGTGATCATAGGCAACCGTTTTAGACGCATAGGGATAGCGCTCGTTGTCAATTTTCAGTTCCACGCCCAGGGAGCCGGTTCGGTTGCCGTCAGGCGGGGTAACCATCACCTCCAGGGTCTGCTCTTCTCCTCTTTTTTTCAGGTCGAAAGAGGGATTCGCCGAGCCCGACCAACCCGGAGGCCAGCGGACGATCAGGGTCCCGCTGACCTCATCACTGTTTGCGTGGACGGTAAACCTGACCGCCTTGGGCGCTGGTCCGCTGAAAAGAAAGACCGGGCGATCAAGGCTGACGACCGCCGGCGGAACCAGATCCAGCGGCTGGTAAATCTCCCCGCGAACCGGGTCATTTTCTTTGTACACCACGGGAAATTCCAGCGGAAAAATTTTTCCTTCAATTTCCAGAATTGCACGAACCACGAGCGGGCGCGGGCTTTCCGGCAAGCCGCGAAGCAACTGATCATCTACCCGGAAAAGACCCAATCCTCCCGGTTGCTGAAGCCAATAGGCAGTGGACATGTCCGCATCCGACGGTATGCGCAAGGTTTGGGAAACTTTGACGGGCGTATTCGGCGCAAGGTCCGCGGGCAATTGGGGAAGGGAGGCCAGCACGAGTCCGCTTTGATCCATCATCTCAAGCCTGACCAGTGATGTGTTGAGGCTGCTGCG
>JANNSM010000276.1:0-9116 GCA_031402635.1 Bacteroidota bacterium
GCCAGCCGCTCACCACGCGCATGACTTCCTGGTGAACAGAGCCCGTGGTTGCCGATGCGTATTGGGGGAAAAGTGGCAACACCGCGATCCTTTCGGCCCCCTGCTTTTTCAGGCTCAGCAATCCCTTTTCTATGGAAGGCTGTTGGTAGCGCATGGCCAGTTCCACCGGAAAATCAGCGCCAAGGGCGTTGCGCATTTTCGCCAGCAAACGCTGTCCGTAAACCATCAGCGGCGAGCCTTCCGGCATCCAGATTTCGCGGTAAGTTGCCGCGGATTTCGGTGCCCGAAAGGGTCCGATGATACCGCGCACCAGCAACTGCCGCGGCAGCCAGGGAATATCAATAACCCGGCCATCGGTAAGAAACTCGATCAGGTAGCGCCGCACATCTGCCGTTGAAGGTGATGACGGAGTACCGAGGTTGACAAGAAGGATACCGGTGCGGCTCATGAACAATGTTCGACGAAAAAAAAGAGGCCGGTGATTAACGGCTTCAAACGGAAAATAAAACAGACGGTTTAAACGGAAAGTTTAAAGTGGAAGATAAAACAGGCGGTTTAAACTGACTCGGGTTTGGTACGGGTGCAAATGCCGCGCGAAAACGTTGGCTCCCGCAGGTAATTTACCCGGTGAATTTATACCCTACACCGCGAATGGAATGGAAGAAAACCGGGTTTTTGGGATCTGTCTCAAAATACTTGCGGAATGCTAAAATAAAATTGTCTATGGTTCGGGTCGAAGGAAAGACATCGTATCCCCAGACGGTCTGCAAAATATGCTGGCGACTGACCACTTCATTGCGCCGGTCAATGAGCAAGCGCAGGAGTTTGACTTCCTTTTGCGTTAACCGGATGGGTCCTTCAAGCCCAACAGCCTCATACGTGTTGAAGTTAACCGAATTGCGTCCGAAATTGAACTCATCAATTGTGAGCTCAGCGGTTTGACTGCGCACACTCCGCTTGACCAGATTGGCCACACGGAGCAGCAGTTCTTCGAGGTGGAAAGGTTTGGTCAGGTAATCGTCGCCACCGGTTTTCAAGCCGGCCACGATATCCCGCGGCGAGTCTTTGGCCGTCAGGAACAGTACCGGAATCTCGCGGTCATCCATGCGAATCTGCTCACAGACGCTCAGACCGTCCATTTCGGGCAACATGATGTCCAGGATCACGCAGTTAAAACGCTGTTCCCGAGATAGGCGAACAGCCTGGCTGCCCTGCTCGGCACTAACCACTTCATAGCCCTCCATTTCCAGGTTGAGCCGCAGATTCTCCCGGATATTGGGTTCATCTTCAACAAGAAGAATTCGCTGAATCATCGCTTGCATGGTTGAAGAACTATTTTTTAGGTCGAAAAAGCCGTTGAGGAATTCAAAACTCCCTTTTAATAATAACGATTTGCCCTTGATTCATTGTCATGCCCCGGTCAAATCCCGGGTTGCGTTTATGGGCTCCAGATTTTCAGCGCAGCTCAGGTGCCCGGTTGACCCACGGTGGCTGGCCGGGCATGCACCAAAGCGAGTTCCTGCGCTGGCAAAGAAATTTCGAAAATACTGCCTCCGCCCTGCCTGTCCCGAAGGACAACCTGACCCTGGTGGGCCCGCACAATTTCCTGCACAATAAACAGTCCAAGCCCGGTTCCTTTGCTGGACCGGGTTTCTTCGTTGCCAATGCGGTAGAAACGGTGAAAAACCCTGGTCTTTTCCCCGTCCGGGATACCCGGTCCGCGATCGGCGACCTGGAAAAGAATCCTGTCGGCTTCCTGTCGCAACGACAAGTCAACCACAGTTCCCGAAGGGGAGTATTTTAAGGCGTTGTCCAGGAGGTTCAGGATGGCAGATGTCATAGCCTGTGAATCGCCGTTCATCGGGATATCCGCTTCGATATCCAACTGAAGAATACGGTCGGGATAACGCCGGGTCAAACCCGAAGCAACAGAACGGGCCGTATCGGAAAGATTAAAGGGATGGCTTTCAAAACGATGCCGCGGGTCTTCCATCCGCGATGCCAGCAGGATGTTTTCAACCATGCGCTCCAGCCGATCCACGTCTTCAAGACAAAGGCCGGAAATACGGTTGACCTGTTCGGGTTTCAATTCGCGCCGGCGAAGTGTTTCCATGGCGAGTTTGATGGAGGCAAGCGGCGATTTTAACTCGTGGGTGATCGAAAGCAAAAAGTTATTCTGCTGTCGCGAAACTTCAATTTCGCGGTTAAACGAACGATTGATCCGCCAGAAACCGATCGAAATCAGGGTGAGGAAAACCAGCCCTTCGCCCGCGATCATCATATTTTTTCGCTGCAATTCTGCGGAGAGCACGAGGTACTCCGGAGCGCTCAACCACGTTGACGGATCTTTGCCTTCGGCGGTCCAAACCTGTTTTAGTTTTTCGTTATCCTCCTGGAAAGCCCGTTGATTCTGCCGAAGAAATAGCAGGGACCACCAACTGAAGGAGGCCAAAATATATACGAATATTAGATAAAATATAAATCTATTATGACTTCGTTTCTTGTTCACTGGTTTAATTCACGGCTTTAGTTTGCCGGACTGATTTAATGAACACTTTCCTCCCGTATTGCCAGGCCTGAATAACATCACCGTAAAGATAAGCCTGACCGCTGCCTTTGGCACTGCCGACCTGTTCAGACCCTGGCAAAAACTTCGGCCAGCGCATCGCAGAGCAAGGCTGCGCCTTCATCCAAAACTTCCCGGGTGTGAACAGAAGAAACAAAGGCCACTTCGTAACCGGAAGGACCCAGATACACCCCGCGCTCCAGCATCGCCCGGTGCAAAAATTTGAATGGTTCCATGGAAGCGGGGCGGATGGCAGAGGCCCGCCGTATTGGCTCGGGGTCTGCAAAGGCGAGCCAGAATATGGATCCCAACCGAATGACCTGGATGGGCCAGCCATCCCGCGCTGCAGCGTTTTCAAGTTGAAGGCAAAAGTGCTCCGTTCTGGCCGCCTGATCCTCATAAAATCCGGGGACGAGGCAGCGGTAAAGCTGGGCGCAGCCGGCTGCCATAGCAATCGGATTGCCACTCAAGGTACCAGCCTGGTAAACATCGCCGAGGGGAGCCACGCGATCCATGATTTCGGCGCGGCCGCCGTATGCACCCACCGGCAGGCCTCCGCCGATCACCTTGCCCATCGCAATCAGATCCGGGCGGATTCCGTAATAGCCGGAAGCACCTTCAAAGCCGATCCGGAAACCCGAGATGACTTCATCGAAAATGAGGAGGATCCCGTGTTGGTCGCAGGTTTCGCGCAGTGAGCGCAGAAACTCGGGGCGCTGAATCAACAGTCCGTTGTTGGCGGGAACCGGTTCGATGATTACTGCAGCAATCTCTTTTCCGTTTGTTTCTGCCAGCCGTGCAAAAGCGGCTTCGTCATCCAGATCAAGAACCAAAGTTTGCGCGGCAAAAGCTGCCGGAATACCGGCCGATGTGCTTACGCCCAGCGTTGCCAGTCCTGATCCTGCGCGGACTAACAGCGAGTCGGTATGTCCGTGGTAACACCCTTCGAACTTCACGATTTTATCCCGGCCGGTGAAGCCTCGGGCCAACCGCAGCACAGACATCACGGCTTCCGTTCCGGAGCTGACAAAACGGAGTTTGTCCAGGTAGCGATGGTTTTCGAGGATCAGCCGACCCAACGCATTTTCGCAACGCGTCGGCGTACCGAACGAAGTTCCGTTCACCGCCGTGGCCATGATGGCCTGCAACACGTCCGGATGAGCATGGCCGTGGATGAGCGGCCCCCAGGACGCACAAAAATCAAGGAAGCGGTTTCCGTCCGCATCCCAGATCCACGGTCCTTTTCCGCGCTCGATAAACAGCGGTGCGCCAAAAACGGATTTGAAGGCTCTCACCGGGCTGGAAACTCCACCGGGGAAAAACTTTTTCGCCGCTTCAAACAAGGCCTCGGATCGGGCGCGTTCCATCGTTGATTTTTTATGACAGCTGTCAGTGGTCAAACCGGAACTGCCGGCTAAATAATGGGGTTGACTATTGCGGTTAATCCGGATCTGCTTCAGGCAGAACAGGAAGCGTTACGGAGAACGTTGTTCCCCGGTCCGGCTCACTGCTGAATTCAATTCTGCCACCGGCGTATTCCACAATATTTTTGCACATGGCAAGGCCCAGGCCCATCCCCGAGTTTTTAGTGGTAAAATTGGGAACAAAGACCCGCCCCTGCTGGTCTTTCGGGATGCCAATGCCATTGTCAATGACCTGAACCCTGACCTGGCCGGCAAAACTACCCATCACAACCCGGATCAGGCCACGGCGCTCGTCCGGGATTGCCTGAATGGCATTTTTGATCAGGTTGGTGAAAACGCGTTTTAACTGTTCGCGGTCGGCCCATACCACCACTTCCCCGGAAGGCAAGGCCAGTTGCAAATCGGCGGTATCATCGGCGGCAAACAATTCTACCGAGCTGCGGAGCACAGCCCCAAGGGCCATTCGTTCCGGTTTTGGCGTCGGCATCTGGGCGAAATTGGAGAACTCCGTGGCAATATGGGTCAGGGTATCAATCTGCTCCAGCAGGGTCCGGCTGACCCGTTGGGTAAGCTCTTCCGCCCTCGGATCGCCAGCGGCTATGGCCCGCTGCAAATGTTGTACAGACAACCTCATCGGCGTCAGGGGATTCTTGATTTCATGGGCAACCTGGCGGGCCATTTCCCGCCACGCACTTTCGCGCTCCGAACGGGCCAGCAACGCGGCGCTTCGCTCCAATGCAGCGAGCATCTTGTTGTATTCCGCTACCAGCAAACCGATCTCGTCGTTGCTTTTCCAGGTAATTGGTTCATTGCGTTCACCCACCTTGATTTTCTGAAACTGGGCGCTGATCTGCGCCAGCGAGCGAGTCACCGAGTTTGAAATTCCCAGGGCAACCAAACCCGCCGCAACCAGCAACAGCACATAAACATTGATCAGGGCTACCATAAAACCTGCGACTTCCTGGCGTTGGTTTTTTTCTTTGGCGAAATACGGCATCTGCAAATAGGCGACCGTGCTTCCACCGGCACTCTGCAAAGGCCGGTAGGCGCTGAGAAATTCCAGGGTTCCGATTTTTTCACTTTGGATCCAGTGCGAACAACCCTGCCGCTTCATGGCCACCCAGGCCGCGGGTTCCATCACCTTGCTAAGCAGCCCTTTGCTGAAAATATCCGGCTGCGAAGACTGCTGGAGAACGCCCAGGGTGTCGTAGATGTTCAGATCTATGGTGTGTATTTCGCTCAGCGCACCGAGGTCGGAACGAACGCCCTGATCATAAGGCCATCGCGGATCCTTGCGGCGTCCGGCCTCGGATAATTCCCGGCCGCCGCCAGACTCATATTCAATTTCTGAAGCAACGGCGGTCAGTTTCCTCAACAGCCTGCTGCGGTGGTATTCCTGCGATTGCCGGTTGAAATAACTGATGGTGATTCCACCGATGATGATAAACGAAAGCAGCGTCAGCAACACCACGAAAGACTGAATTCGCCCACGCAGACTAAAGCCCGGTGCTGCACCCGGTGCATGGGGACGCAACCACACCTGGCCAGCCATGACCGGCAGCGCCAGGAAACTGGCAAACAAGAGCAGGAAAAGAAAAAGGTAAGAAAACAGCGATAGCGGTACAATCCATCCGGTAAAGGGTCTGCTGATGACCACCACTTTACCGTCGCGATTATGGTGAATCAGGTGAAAGCGCTCCGCAGTTCTGTTCGTTGAAAACTCCAGACCGGTATTCCAGGCCGATGGAAGCAGCAGCGGATAGGGATAATCCCCTTGCTGGCTGAGCAGGTTTTGCCCGCGATAAACGGCATAGTCATAGCCCTCTGGATCGGTGAAACCCGGATCGCGCATCAGCAATTCCGGGTATAAACTGGTACCCGACATCACTTTGGATTCAAGCCGGATATAGACGGCACCTCCCGACCTATCGCCTTCGGAAACCGCAATTCTGGCCAGGTATTCCAGGCGCCCGCTTTGCATCAAATGAAAAAGCCCGTCACTCCCGGTGGCTTCGCCCCGGGCCTGGATCAGGCTATCCAGAAAATGCTTTCCGGGCGAAGGGCCGGTGTGCAACGGAATTCCCTCCCGGTTAAAATAATACAGGCTGACGTGGTAGCGATCAAAATAGTCGCTGAGATAGACATCCAGAATCTGTTCGTCAGCCGCGCGTACCGCCGGGTATGCATCGGCGAAAAGGTTGCGGACAAACGGGTCCTGCCGGACGGCCGGGGCTACATCGGCAAAAAGGTATTCCATGACAGGGTCCTGATCCGAAGCAAGCCGCAGCGCGTATCGCTGCAATTCTGCTTCTTCCCGCCGGGTGTCCGTGCGAATAAGAAGAGCCGACGCAAATGCGGCAAAATAGGCGGTCCAGATCAGTAAACCCGGCAGGCTGAATTCACTGCGGGCAGGAGTTGAAAACCATTGAGCGAGGCCCAGAAAAACCAGGGCACTCAACAGATGTTGAAAAACAAAGAGTTCCTGCCCATGCGGAAGAACCAAAAACAAGAACAGGTAAACGACGATACCCATAGCGGCGGAAATGGCACGATGGCGCACTGACGGGCAAACGCGCTTCCAGCCGCGGGCAAGCCAACGACCGAGCAAATAGAGGTCCGTCAATAAAAGGGCAGCTGTGATCAGGGCGCCGAAACTGAAGGCATCCAGCCTCAGAAAATTGTCCAGATCAAAAGAAATGTTTGAGTCGGCTACCAGGCTGAAAAATACATTGACGACTGCCCGGAACAGAACCAGCAGCAGAAAGACCGGCAATCCGGCGGATAAATAGCCCGGAACAGGAATTGCCCGCAGCCAGGTTTCGGGACGGGTATAACCGAGCAGGTACAAACCCAGCAAGCCCGCCAGCAGACTATCCAGGAGCAGGTGACCAAGCGACGCGGCAATTCCCGGTGAAGCGTAATAGTGCGGATCAAACAGGGGAAGGGAAAACATTTCCCGGGGCCAGATACTGTTAATCAGCGCAAGATGCAGAACCAGCAAAATGATGGTGATCACCAGTGCACCTGCCATTTCTCTCCCGCCTTGCGCAAGGCGACGGGCCAAAAGGAAAACACCGATGAATAACGCGAACAGGCAAAACAATTCCGGAGCCAGTTTCCACATGCGGTCACTGTCGGCCTGCTGCGCAAAATGCAGCGAAAAAACCGTGGCTCCCCGGGCATCTCGGATCGAGTAGCCGGGCATGTCCGGGCTGAGCAGAAGGGCTTGTTCGGGGATGGCGAGTTCCTCAAAAAAAACGGGCCGGAGGTAGCGGTTTACGAGCGAATACTCCGAGCGTATCGGGATCAGCCCGATGGCCTTCAGATCGCCCCACGAAACGCTGCGAAGCACGTAAAAGCCATTGGCCAGTCTGACCATGGCTTGTGGCTCGCCGGACTCCGTGATTCGCGGATCCGGCAATACCCGGTTGTTGTTCCACCACAACAGGCTATCTGCCCGGAATAAATAAAGACCGAATGGGATCTGCCGAAGGAATTCGGTATCGGGCGCATCCTCACAACCCAGTGCAAGGTCGCTGAGCAGGGCGGTATCCCGGAGGAGCTCTCCCACCCGGGTATCCAGCGACTGAAAATTGCGCTCTATCCGGGTTCCCTGCCGGTCTCCACCCCTCCCGTCTGGTTTCAGCCGTTCAGTGACGAGCCCTGACAATCCACCCGCCAGGCTCAGGACAAACCACAGCCAGGGGTTCAACAGGCGCTGCAGCAGTCTTCGCATCCGCGAACAAAGCTAATCATATTGGCATGATTTACTGGCAGATACGGCGCCTGAACGACTTGGTGTCAATTTGTATATATGCTTCAAAGCATCTAGATTTGACCGTTTCCTACACCTACCTAAACTGTTCTTCGATTCATGAAGAAGATTTTACCCCTTTTTGGATTGTTGCTGCTTTTCAGCTCAGCACTGATCGGCCAGACAAAATCAATTTCCGGAACTGTTAACGACGAAAACAGCGGAGAACCCCTTCCAGCAGTCAACGTTTTTCTGCGATCTGATCCCACACGCGGCACGGCGACTGATTTTGACGGAAAATTTTCGTTGAACGTACCCGAAGATGCCACGGAACTGGTTTTTAAAAGCGTAGGCTTTGAGGAACAGGAAATTGCGCTTGGTTCGGGGAATCAGATCCTGACCGTTTCCCTGTCCAATATTGATCTGCGCCTGAATACCGTGGTGGTATCGGCATCAAAACGGAGCGAGAAGGTGCTGGACGCACCGGCCTCGGTAACGGTAATCGGCAGCGATAAACTTCAGACTTCCGTTGCCCTGACCCCTATTGACAACCTCGCGAGGGTTCCCGGGGTGGACATTATGAAGACCGGACTTGTCTCTGCGAATGTGAACGTTCGCGGCTTCAATAACATTTTCTCGGGTGCACTGCTTACCGTGGTGGATAACCGCTTCTCCGCAGTTCCATCCCTGCGCCTGAACGGCTACCAGTTTATTCCTGCATCAAACGAAGACATTGAGCGGATCGAAGTGGTGCGCGGACCGGGTTCCGCTTTGTATGGTCCAAACTCCGCAGACGGGGTATTGCAGATCATTACCAAGTCCCCGCTGGATATGGAAGTCGGTGATTATCAAACCACCATCTCGATGGGTTTGGGGTTAAAACAAAACACGGACACCCTGCTGGAATGGGATGCGGCAAATTCCGCGGTAACTTCCCGTACCTATGATTTGGGCGAACGCATGGTGTATGTTCCTGAATTCCGCCACACGGGAAGAGTTTCCGAGAAATTTGGCTACAAAGTCATGGGAACGCTGCAGCGGGCCAATGACTGGATCACCTATGATCCCCGGGAACCGGCAATTGGCACGCCGATGGTGACCGGTTCTATTCGGGATGGAAAGCCGTTTACCGTTGACACAAGCATCGCCATCTTCCCCTTTGAAAGAAGGTTTGAAGTGGAAAAAATTGCCGGAGAGGCGCGATTCGACTACCAGCCCAATCCCGACCTGAAATTCATTGTCAACACGGGAGCCACACGGGGCAGCAACCTGGAACTGACGGGGCTCGGTGCCGGCCAGGCCCAGGACTGGGTTTACTGGTACAGCCAGTTGCGCGTAAGCTGGAAGAACCTTTTCGTCCAGTATTTCATCA